>NZ_JACJEZ010000041.1:0-46850 GCF_014164365.1 Pseudoalteromonas sp. SG43-6 | reverse complement strand
GGGGCGATTAACTCTTTGTTACTTACATGGATGTAAGTAAGGGGCGTGAGCAGGACGCGGAAGCTTTGCTCAATTTTTACTTAGCCCACTAGGTTACAAATCTCGCGCCGTGATTAAATCGCCCCTAATTTGAACAAATTTTAATCCTGAAAGGTCAACACGCCCTTATTTCATAAATTTTTTGTTAATTTTTTTACGACTATTCATTCATCATTAATATCTACTCTTACCCATATTTTATCTTGCAAAGCTCTGCCTGGTGGGGGGTGGGGCAGCGATATAGAATAAACAACCCCATAATTCGTTATTCAGATAGTTATTCACTATCTCTGAAATTATATCTCAAAGCCTTTAATAACAAGGGCTACATGAAAGTTTTATAAGAGACAATAACGAAAAACTCTGAAATAATGATTATCTGAAAATTGAACCAGAGAGTATTTTTTGGCGATGTGAGCTATGCTGATTTACGCCAAAGGAGATGGTACAACAGTCTATCATCAAGCCTATTTTTTAAACTTTCTGTAGGATCACAATTAAGAGGATATAAAATGACAGTCAATCGCGAATTATTTGATCAAGTAATGGTTCCTAACTACGCACCTTCAAGCGTTATTCCTGTTCGTGGCGAAGGCTCACGTGTATGGGATCAGCAAGGTCGTGAATATATCGATTTTGCCGGTGGTATCGCTGTTAACTGTCTAGGTCATTGTCATCCAGCATTGGTTAAAGCATTAAAAGAGCAAGGCGAAAAAATCTGGCACCTATCAAATGTAATGACTAATGAGCCAGCACTTCGTTTAGCTAAAAAATTGGTAGATGCTACATTTGCTGAAAAAGTATATTTCGCCAACTCAGGCGCAGAAGCAAATGAAGGCGCACTAAAATTAGCGCGTCGTGTTGCGCTTGAAAATTTTGGTGAGCAAAAATCGCAAATCATCGCTTTCAATAAAGGTTTCCATGGCCGTACATTCTTTACTGTAACCGTGGGCGGTCAAGCTGCTTACTCTGATGGTTTTGGTCCTAAGCCGGGAGATATCGTACATTGTGACTATAACGATTTAGCCGCATTTGAAGCACTAATCTCTGATAACACATGTGCGGTAATGATGGAGCCATTACAAGGTGAAGGCGGCATTATCTCTGCTACTGACGAGTTTGCTCAAGGTGTACGCCAGTTATGTACTAAACATAACGCATTACTTATTTTTGATGAAGTACAAACTGGTGTCGGTCGTACTGGCGATCTTTATGCATACCAAGGGTTAAATGTAGTACCTGATATTTTAACTACTGCAAAAGCACTTGGCGGCGGTTTTCCAATTGGTGCAATGATCACCACGACAGAGATTGCTAAGCACCTTAAAGTCGGTACTCATGGTTCTACTTATGGCGGCAATCCGTTGGCATGTGCTGTTGGTGAAGCAGCCTTTGATACTGTGAATACACCAGAAGTATTAGCTGGCGTAAAAGCAAAGTCAGCATTGTTTAATGAATTACTAACTGCAATTAACGATAAGTACAACGTTTTCTCGGAAATTCGTGGTCAAGGTTTATTAATTGGTGCTGTGGTTAATGAGCAGTTTAAAGGTCGTGCTAAAGAGTTTTTAGTAGCAGGAACCGCTGAGGGTGTGATGTCGTTAGTCGCGGGTGCCGATGTGGTGCGTTTTACTCCATCTTTAGTGATCCCTGAAGCGGATATCCGTGAAGGGATGGCGCGCTTTGAAAAAGCCGTAGCCAACGTTGTGAACGGTTAATCAACACCTCTAATCATAATAAGGGCAAGTAGCAAGCTTGCCCTAATATTCTTAATTTACCGTTATTTATAAGGGAGCAAGCGGACTCATGATGATCCTTCGCCCAATCCAGCAATGTGATTACCCAGCTTTATTGAAAATTGCCCACGAATCAGGACATGGTTTTACCTCTTTACCTAATAACGAAGAGTTATTACAAAAGAAGATAGCTCATTCAATAAGCTCATTCGCAAAAAGTGCATCTCATCCGGGTGATGAAGGTTACTTGTTTGTTCTTGAAGATAGCGAAACAGGTGAAGTAGTCGGTACCTCAGCAATTGAAGCTGCGGTTGGTTTAGATGATGCGTTTTATCACTATCATTTAAGTAAAGCTATTCATTCATCTCGTACATTGAATGTTTATAAAGCGGTTGATATTTTAACCTTGTGTAATGATTACACTGGAGCAACTGAGCTTTGTACGCTGTTTTTAAAAGATGGTTACCGTAAAAATAATAACGGTAAGCTGCTTTCAAAAGCACGTTTTATGTTTATCAAGCAGCACCAAGAACGCTTTGCTGAAACCGTAATTGCAGAAATGCGCGGTGTTTCTAACGAACACGGCAGTAGTCCATTTTGGCAATGGTTAGAAGAACACTTTTTCTCGATGGATTTTCCAACAGCTGATTACTTAACCGGTATTGGCCAAAAAGTGTTTATTGCTGAACTAATGCCAAAGTACCCAATTTACGTCAACTTATTAAGTAAAGAGGCGCAAGCCGTGATCGGCAAGGTGCACAATAATACGCGCCCTGCGATTGAACTACTGAAAAAAGAAGGCTTCACCTTTAATGGCTACGTTGACATTTTTGATGCTGGCCCAACGGTAGAAGCAAAAGTAGATAATATTGCAACTATTCGTAATGCCAAAAACTTTACCGTAAAAATCGGTGAAAACAGCGGCGAGACGGCTATCATGCTAGCGAATGACAAACTCAATGATTTTAGAGCAACCGTTGCACAACTAAACCTTGATGAAACAAGCTCTGAGTTGACTTTGCCACAGGCAATGGCCGATGCACTGCACTTACAAGCTGGCGATATAGTTACCGCAACACGTATATAATTTAGGAGAAAGTACATGACTCATCCTGCACAATTTATTAATGGTCAATGGTCGCAAGGCCTAGGCGATGCATTTAATTCAGTAAACCCAGCCAATAACGAAATTATTTGGCAAGCAAACTCAGCCACCAGTGAGCAAGTAGACACTGCTGTTAACTCTGCGCGTGCAGCATTTTATAGCTGGGCTGATAAATCATTTGCAGAACGTTTAGCGATTGTAAAAACTTTTGCCGAAACCCTAAAAGAGCACAGCGAAGAGCTTGCTGTTGTAATAGCCCAAGAAACGGGTAAGCCGTTATGGGAAACTCGCACTGAAGCGGGTGCTATGGTCGGTAAAATAGCTATCTCTGAAAAAGCATTTTTAGAGCGCACTGGCGACGTAGAAAACCCAATGCCGCAAGGTCGTGCAATGATCCGCCATAAACCACATGGTGTAGTGGCGGTATTTGGCCCTTATAACTTCCCTGGTCATTTACCTAATGGCCATATTGTGCCTGCACTTTTGGCGGGCAATACCGTGGTGTTTAAACCATCGGAGCTAACTCCAGCTGTTGCTGAGCTAACGCTTAAGTTATGGGAAAAAGCAGGTTTACCAGCAGGGGTTATTAACCTAGTACAAGGCGAAGTAGCCACAGGTAAGGCTCTTGCTGCTCACAAAGGTATTGATGGCTTATTCTTTACCGGTTCATCACGCACAGGCCATATTCTGCATGAGCAGTTTGCCGGTCAACCAGGTAAAATCTTAGCATTAGAAATGGGTGGTAACAATCCACTGATTATTACTGATGTTGCTGATACTAAAGCCGTTATTCACGATATTATTCAATCAGCATTTATCTCAAGTGGCCAACGATGTACCTGTGCACGCAAGCTGTTTTTACCAGCAGGTGAGCAAGGCGATGCTATTTTAGCCGGTTTAATTACCGCGACTAAAGCCATCAAAGTGGGCAACTACGATGATGTAGAGCAACCGTTTATGGGCTCGATGATCTCATCAGCTGCGGCCGCTGGTATGGTAAAAGCACAGCAACAACTCGTTGAGCTTGGTGCTGAAGTATTGGTTGAGCTTAAGCATACTGAAAATACAGGTTTTGTAACGCCTGGTATTATTGAGTGTACAGATGTTGCTAACTTCCCAGATGAAGAGCACTTTGGTCCACTATTAAAAGTATTCCGCTTTACAGATTTTGATAGTGCGATTGATAAAGCCAACGATACCAGCTTTGGTTTGTCTGCGGGTTTACTCAGTGATAATGCGGCAGATTACGACCATTTTTTACGTCGTATCCGTGCTGGTATTGTTAACTGGAACCGCCCAATCACCGGTGCCTCAAGTGCAGCTCCTTTTGGTGGTATTGGTGCATCAGGTAATCATCGTGCAAGTGCTTACTATGCAGCTGATTATTGCGCATACCCAGTTGCCTCTGTTGAACTTGAAAAAGTAGCAATGCCAGCAACATTAAGCCCTGGCTTAAAAATCGATTAATCGATTTTGGTCAAATAGTAATAAATAACTAAAAAAGCAGCCAAGGCTGCTTTTTTTGTATTGGTTAATGCTCAAAGGTAGCAATTAAAAGCGCTTTCTGCTTAAATCAATACAGTCGTTTTAATTAGGTGTGGATAATTATGGTTTTAGATAGGCAAGGATATGATGACCTCATCATGTATCTTACTCAAAATTTAGCATTATTTGAGAAGTCCGGCGAAATAAAACCAGGCGCTCCTACTATTATGGAGCTAATAGAAGATGATATTGCTGAAAATGTTATGTTGTTATGCCAGCAACACACAGAGCTTTCTACTGAACAACGTAGTCAAATCGTGCGTGAAGTAGATGGCATTGTATACGACTTACAAGAAGTCCTCAGCAGCGTCACCAGTAATCAAGTGACAATAGAGCAACATGCATTTATCGATGAATTTGCCGCATTGGTAAAAAACCTCTTTGATAGCGCAGTTGTCGAAAGTGCCTGATCATTCCAATTATCGTTTTTAATTTGCAACTGCGTGTGACTTCCTTACAATCAAGGAAATAACTTCTTTGAGAGTAATAAAATGCAAGCGAATGTGAAATGGGTTGAAGGCGATACTTTTTTAGGGCGTTCTAATTCTGGTCACAATGTTGTGTTTGATGCTGGTAGCGATAGCGCCGCACCAAGCCCAATGGAAATGGTATTAATGTCAGTTGGCTGCTGTTCATCGGTTGATGTAGTCAGTATTCTAAAAAAAGCTAAACAACAGTTTTCAGATGTGCAAGTGCAATTGAGTGCTGAACGCGCAGAGTCCGCTCCGCGAGTATTCACTAAGATTAACTTACACTTTGTTGTGACTGGCGACAACGTTTCAGAAAAGCACCTTGCGCGTGCCGTTCAACTATCTGCAGAGAAGTATTGTTCAGTAGCATTAATGCTTGATAAAACAGTAGAAATTACCCACACACACGAAGTTATACAAGAACAGGGAAAATAACGCTTTTTCCTGAGGTGAAATTCGTATAAAATCCGCGAACTTTTCATTCTGCTCTGGCAGATTTCACTTGTTTATAGGTTGGTTTATCATGAACAAACCCTTCGATAAAATTAAACTTCATGGCTTTAATAACTTAACCAAAAGTTTAAGCTTTAGTATTTACGATATTTGCTATGCAAAGACTGAGCAACAACGTAAAGAATATATTGAATATATCGACGAACAGTACAGTGCTGATCGACTAACCGATATTTTAGGTGAAGTAGTAGACATTATCGGTGCGAATATTTTAAATGTTTCGCGTCAAGATTACGACCCTCAAGGTGCTAGTGTAACAATTCTGATCTCAGAAGAGCCAATTGAGCAGCAGCAAACTTATGAAGTTGATGAAGCACCAGGACCATTACCTGAAACAGTTGTTGCTCATTTAGATAAAAGCCACATCTGCGTTCATACCTATCCTGAAGCTCACCCTGATGATGGTATTTGTACTTTCCGTGCCGATATCGAAGTATCAACCTGTGGCATTATTTCGCCATTAAAAGCGTTAAACTTCCTAATTCATAGCTTAGAGTCAGATGTTGTAACAATTGACTACCGAGTGCGTGGTTTTACCCGTGACGTAGATGGTGTTAAGCACTATATCGATCACGCGATCAACTCAATTCAAAACTACATGACCGAAGATACCAAAGAAGCGTACCAAATGATGGACGTGAATGTGTATCAAGAAAACTTGTTCCACACTAAGATGATGCTAAAAGAAACAGACCTAAATACTTATTTATTTGGTGTTACTACGAGTGATTTATCTGAAGACGAAGAAGAAGCAATTCGTTCTAAATTAACACGTGAAATGCAAGAAATCTTTTACGGCCGTAACCTGCCGGAAGCAGAATAAACTCACTTAATTAGTAAGTTTTAAAAAACGGCGCGCAATGTAAATTGCGCGCCGTTTTTTATTAAAGTTGCTAAATGCAGCAACAAAAGCAAACGAAAAGACCATCCTTCCTAAGTATACCTCCTAAATTAGCCTGAAAATGTTGGTGACGACATTCCTTGACGCTAGCAGCTGTGGCTAATAGTCTAAGTAAACAGCCCGTCTTCTATTATGGATCAATATGCAGAATCAAGGCCTAGCACAGCAACTATTTTTGGCAAAGCAGGTGAGGGAGCACGAAGCAAAAGCAGCGACCTTGGCAGGCGTTAGCATGTTCACTTTGATGGAGCGCGCAGGGCATGCGGTATTCTCGCAGTGTATCGAGCATTTTCCGAATGCTCAGCGCTACTTTATTCTGGTCGGTTATGGTAATAATGCGGGCGATGGCTATATTGTGGCAAGCCTTGCCAAGCAAGCCGGTAAAGAAGTCATTGTACTTGCAGCCGATACCAGTAGACATCTCACCGGGGATGCGCTTACAGCTCAGCAACGTTGGCAAGCATTGGGGGGCGAAGTTGAAAGTTACACGCAAGGTCGCCTCAATAATGCCGATATTATTATTGATGGTTTGTTAGGTACCGGAATTAATAGTCAAGTTCGTCGGCCATTTTTAACGATGATTGAAGATGCCAACGCGCAACCTAGCGCAATAGTGGCAATTGATTTACCTTCAGGCATAGACGCCGACACCGGGCAGCCACTTGGCATCGCTATTCAGGCTACTATTACCGTTACTTTTGTGGGGATTAAACAAGGCTTAGTAACCGGTGCCGGGCGAAGTGCTGCAGGAAAAATCATTTTTAATGATTTAGGGATCGCAGAATCATTTACCAAGTTAGTGGATGCTAGCGCAACACTTATCAATATCACTAGTTTCAAACCACTTGCTGCACGAAGTCGCAATAGCCATAAAGGGAACCACGGCAAGCTGTTATGCGTCGGTGGGAATCAAGGTACTAGCGGGGCCATTCGTTTATCAAGTGAAGCAGCACTTCGTACAGGTGCTGCAATGGTGCGTGTTTATACTCATCAAAGCAGTGTACAAGTCGTTAGTAGTGGTCGCCCTGAATTAATGGTCAGTTGCGACAGTTTATCCGCAGCCCTTGCATGGGCAAATTGTGTCATTATTGGTCCAGGTCTTGGTCAGGATAGTTGGGCGCAAATCGCATTTGAGCAGGTTATACAATATTGCTTAGCAAATAATTTACCATTAGTTATTGATGCTGATGGCTTAAATTTGTTGGCTAAGCATGCTTTAGAGTATCGCCTTAAAAATTGCATAATAACCCCGCATGCTGGTGAAGCCTCACGGCTAATGAAAGTTTCAATTGCTGAGATTGAAGCAAATCGCTTTCAATCTGCTACGGATTTAGCTAAACGTTATACCAGTACCAGTGTGCTGAAAGGCGCGGGTAGCCTGATCGCCAACGGGCAGCAAACTTGGTTGTGCGAAAATGGTAATCCAGCGCTTGCCGTTGGTGGCAGTGGTGATGTGCTTACCGGCATCATAGGTGCGTTACTTGCTCAAGGTTTCGCTGTTGATCAAGCCGCATGTTACGGTGTGACATTGCACGCTAAAGCAGCCGATATTTTGGCAGAACGCGAAGGGGAGCGCGGCATGTTGCCAAGTGATTTATTTGCTATTGTCAGGCAGCTCATTAATGGTAAATAGCGGTTAAATATACTTTTTGGTCACTATTTTTAGGAACTCGTTTTGCTAAATACAGCACAGTCCCTATACTCTAATTTGCGCGGCTATTATTTACTACTGAGGTAAAAAGAAGATGTTGATACAAAAAAAAATGTACCTAGGGAGTTTTCTGCTGCTGTTGTTTGCTTTAATTATTCTGTCAGGAATAATGCAGCTAGTTGTTACGCCAATCATTAAAAATGACGCTATATCCAGCGCAAAATTACAAGCAAAGGTGATCGGCGAATCGTTAGCAAAAGATTTAGCTAAAAGTGCCACCTTAACGCAAAGCTTAGCCGTGGTAGCCGAGACTTTGCCATTGCAGCAAGCGGCCTTTATTGAAAATATTGCTCCTTTGATTGCAAGTGGCAAAGGTATTGCGGGTGGTGGTATTTGGCCTGAGCCGAATAAAATGCTGCCTTCAGCAGCAAAGGCATCTCTTTTCTGGGCGAAAACAGGTAATGGCCAATATAAACTTTTAGATGATTATAACCAGCCCGACAGCAGCGCGTATCAACAAGAAACCTGGTATAAAAATGCCATTAACGCTAATCGGGGTGAGTGCGTTTGGTCCGAAGCTTATGTAGACACGGTATCGAATGTACCGATGGTTACCTGTTCCGTGAAAATAATCCGTGATAACCAATTTTGGGGGGTTGCCACTTTAGACGTTGAACTGGCATCTATCGAAAGCTCATTGATCGCAGAGAACAATGCTACGGGCACCTATAACTTTATTTTAGATAGCGCCGAGCAACTGGTATCGATTCCATCGATACGCAATACTAATTTAGCAATGATGAGCCTTACTCAGGTTGCCAGTAAAGACAGTAGCTTAAAGCCGTTGGTCAGCGCCTTGCAAAACAGTAATACAACTGTTGCTGAATTTGCCAGTGGTGTGGTTAATAATGACCAATCTATTTTAGTAACTTACTCATTGGCAGAGCAAAATTGGCGCTCCGGGGTTATTATTCCTGCCGCAATTGCCAAGAAAACCGTTAACACCCTCACTTATTATTTATACAGTTCATTTATCGCCCTTATTCTCGCTTTTGTATCAGTATTACTGATTTTTGGTAATCGCCTGGTGCAGCAAATTAACACCACCACAGAGCAAGTTAGAATGTTGGTGCAAGGTCGCACGAATTCAAAACTGGCGGTGCGCGGAAGTGATGAAATGAGCCACTTATGCGAAGCGATTAATGATTATGGCGATCATCTGATTAAGATTTTAGAACAGATCCAAGCAGAAGCCGCTGCGGTTAAAAACAACGCTGAAGCGATGGATACCTTAAGTAATAACAGCCAAATTCGTACCCAAGAGTTGATGGAAGAAAACAACATGTTGGCTGAGGCAATTCATGAAATGTCGATAGCAGCCTCATCAGCCTCACAAGATGTTTTGAGCGTTGCAGATATTACTACGCAATCAGCTGATTTAGTGAATTCTGGTTTTGATGTTATTGAGAAGAATGCCGAATCAATCCAGTTATTATTTGATAAATTAACGGAATCATCAGATGCCATTTCACGGATTGCACAAGACTCAAAACAAGTGGGCTCGGTGCTTGATGTGATCATGAATATTTCAGAACAAACTAATCTACTTGCGCTTAATGCTGCCATTGAAGCCGCTCGAGCAGGTGAATCAGGACGTGGTTTCGCGGTAGTGGCTGATGAAGTTAGAACCTTGGCACATCGTACTCAGCAATCGGCTGGCGAGATTGAAACCATGATCAGCCAATTGCAAGAAGCCGCTAGTAGAGGGGTTAACGTTATTGGGCAATGCCGTGAATACTCTGAAGTAGTGAACGAGCGCTCAGCAACAACACGTGCACAGTATGAAAGTATTGTTACCGCGTTTAATGATATTAAAGAGCGTTCATCAAGCATTGCTGTAGCGACTGAAGAGCAATCACAAGTAACCGAAAATGTGAAAAACTTGGCAGAGCGAATTCGTGAGATCTCTGTGCAAAATGCCAGTGATGCTGAAGAATTTCGTAGCGTCAGCAAAGATTCAAATAGCCAAGCACAGCGTTTATATCAAATTAGTCAGCAATAATGTGATTCATTGATAGTGTTTTTCAAGCATCGTTAGCTGAGAATCTCAGCGCGATGCTTCACCTTCGTCCTCTTCTGGTGGATCGCCGGAGTCTTCTTTGCGTTTACGTTGCTCTTGTTTGGCTTTTTGTACATTCTCAAATTGCGGGGGGTGGAATAGGGAATAACGAAATAAGCGCAAAGAACGACAAAAATAAAAAAGCCCCTCGTGACATGGTTTTACCCCACACAACTATTTTTACCATTGACCACAATATCACCAGTAACAATAACGTCACTACACCAAGGTGAACTAATAATGTTTCAATGCTAACTTTGTTTAATAAATCCATTTGTTTTTAATATGGTTACTAATAGTTAGTTAATGAGGGTTAATTGAACAATATCAAGTCAACCAGAGGTTCCGTATTAAGCGCTAGTAGGTTGTGATTTATCGCGATAAGTGACCTCTCACAGACTGCTTTTAATTTAATTGTAGTAAGTCCCATTTATTACCATACAAATCTTCAAATACCACAACGGTGCCGTATTCTTCTACGCGGGGCTGTTCATTAAAGTTAACGCCATTTTTTTGCATTAATTCATAATCTCGCCAAAAGTCATTGGTATGTAAAAATAAAAACACTCGGCCCCCAGTTTGGTTGCCCACAGCCTCTAACTGCTGTTGAGTACTTGCTTGTGCGAGTAATAAATTAGTGCCATTAGAGTTAGGTGGTGATACTAATACCCAGCGTTTGCCATTACCCTGATCAGTATCTTCGATTAAATCAAACCCCAGTTTTTGAGTGTAAAATGCAATCGCATCATCATAATTCCCTACAACTAATGCCATGCTACCTATATGCTGTTTTATGTTTGTCATTGTCCTAACCTTGAAATAATGCAGTGCTTAAAGATGCTTTTTAGCATATAAGAAAATATAACCCGAGGACAAAAGACTGGTACGTTAAGTGCGGTGCTAGATTTATCCGTAGGTCTGACTTCAGTCAGAAAGCTTTTCCCGATAAATCTGAACTTACGTGTGGCTGGCGCTAGGTTTTAAACTTATTATCTTTAAAAACAAAACCCAGCTTTCACTGGGTTTTTAATAACATAAATATTATCGATGTAACTCACCGGCTCGTTCTGGCTGATAAGTGATTGCTTTTATTTTTACTTTTATGAGACCGCCACTTGGTTTTGGCCATTCAATTTCATCACCTTGCGATAGACCAAGTAAGGCGCTACCAACAGGGGCTAAAATTGATATTTTATCAGCACTTGCATCAGCATTTTTTGGATACACTAAGGTCTTAGTGAATTCTTCTTTAGTTGATTCAACAATAAAGTTTACCGTTGAGTTCATAGTAACCACTGTCGAAGGCACATCTTTTGGCTCAACGATTGTTGCGCGGCCAAGTTCGGCTTCAAGTTCTTTTTCGCCAGCAAAGCTTCCTGCTGGTAATGATTCCATTAAATCATACAATCTATCAGCATCGAGTGACGAGATGATCAGTTCAGGCTTTTTATTCATCTTACTATCCTTAATTATGGCTTATAAATAAAATTAACTCTGAGTATGGTTTTGGCATACAGTTAAAAAGCACTGCAATACGCTGGAGTCATTTTATTTGCAAGTTATATCCGCTATTTTATCTTTGCCCATAATGCTAAAAACCCAGCCGAAGCTGGTTTTTTAATTGAGCTAGATGGTTAGGAGATGAATTACATCATGCCGCCCATCGGATAAATATCTACTTGTTTTTATTGAAATAGTTACATGGGTATTGGTAGTGATACCCCACTTTATACCCCTGACATCTCATATATGTAAAAACGAATTAAAAATCAATTAACTATATGAGATTACATGACTTCAGCGATAAGAATAATTTTACCAAAATATGCTTAGAAATGTTTTGATGGATCCATACGTTGATGAAGAATACGAGCAACATCAATACCGTTATCACTGGCTTGATAGAACACGATATGCTTGTCTACAGGAAAGCTTTTGGCACCATTGTAAACTTCATTTCTTTCTCTACCGAAATCAGGGTATTGTGCAAGTTTTATTAAGGCAGCATCTATGCTTTGAGAATAAACTTTTGCCTGTGTACTTCCCCAAGACTCAATAGTTGTTGAAATTATTTTGAATAAATCCTCTTCGGCTAAAGGAGATAACCTATAGTTCGACATTGGTATTCTTACTTGTAGACTTACTATCTAACCTGAACTCTGGATAAGCTATATACGTCAATGCCACGATTTTTGCTCGTATCAGCGTTAAGTTTGCTACTAATAGCCAGCTATTAGGTACACAAACTTGCCTTGATTCATTCAAAACTTATGACATTGATAACGATAATATGTCAGTAATCGCAAGAATTGTTTTTATATATTTGAAAATTAAAGGATTATATGTTTTATTCGCATATCCGTTATCCAGAGTTCAGGTTATCTACTGCAAGGGAGGCTTGTTCAAAGATATCCATTATGCTGTGGTTTGATGATTCACCAGCAGCCAATTGTTCAAAACCTTTAGCTACTTCTTCTCGTAATATTTCGAGTTGCTTGTTTTTAGCAACATCTTTTTCAAATAACATTCTTAATCCATCACGGATCACTTCACTTGCTGAGGTATATAAACCATCAGATACCTTCTCAGTAATTCTTCGCTCGAATTCTTTACCTAAAGTAATATTCATTATCAACACTCTAATCATTCTATCTTCACATTATGCGCATGATACGCACACAGTTCAAGTTTAGTGATAAAAAAATTAATAAAAAAAAGCCCGAACATTGCTATTCGGGCTTTCGTTTAAGTGGTTAGAACTTTATCGTAATAGAATTTTAATTCTCTTACATCATGCCGCCCATATACAGTTTATCTATCTGTTTTTATTAAATTAGTTACACTGAAAAACAAGTACACACCACTTTATACCCCCGCCAACTCACGACTAAAATTAAGGTTAAAATTGCTGTTAAAAATCAACACATCAGTAGTTATTTGTTAACTGCGTTAGTTTTTAGGCTTTGATGCCTCGCCTTTTAAGTGCCTAGTTTCCAGAGGATTTGGTGCTGGTTTCTTTTCAGACATTTGAAATCCCTACATTTTTCTCTGACGTTGATCGTTTTCTTTCACGCGCCTTGATGTAATAGTTATAGTTACTCTTACTGATGCTGAGTTTAGGTCGCTTATTGAGTGAGAGTTTTTGCTTGTTGAACAAATACTTGACTTAATTGAAACAGAGTTTCAGCAGTGCTTTCTAATCCTTTACGGCTATTAAACTCTAATTTGCTATGAAAATTATGGCCGCCGGTGAAAATATCTGGACAGGGTAATCCCATAAATGACAAACTTGACCCGTCAGTACCCCAACGCGCTGCGGTTTTTTGTGCTGTCACGCCAGCGCGCTTTGCCGCAAGTATGGCGTTATCAATTAAATATGGGTGTTGTTTAATAACCTCATACATATTTTGGTAATTGTCAGTGATCTTCACTTTTATCTGTGTATCAGGAAATTCAATTTTTGTTTGTGCTACTAAATCATGGATTAGAGCCGATTTTTTATCTAACTCAGTGAGGCTAAAATCGCGTAATAAGATTTCTAAAGTTGCCTTTGGGACCCTGAGTTCAGCTTTATCTAAGTGAATGAATCCAGTGCTCCCTTCGGTTTGTTCAGCGTGCTGCGTTTTGGGTAAACGAGTAATAAAACTACTTGCGGCATATCCTGCGTTGATCATGCTTCCTTTTGCTTTCCCTGTATGAGCATTTTGGCCTAAAAACTCAATTTGTACCTCTCTGGCGTTCCATGTTTCATTAGTGATATTACCAATGGCACCACCATCGACCGTATAGGCTACGCTTGCACCAAAGTTGGCGACATCAAACTTTGCAATTCCCATGCTGGTTTCTTCATCTGGCGTGAAGGCAATTGCAATATCACCATGTTTTATATCAGGATTTTTCTGTAAGCGTGCGACTAAAGTCATGATTGCAGCAATGCCTGATTTATCATCGGAGCCCAACAATGTTGTGCCATCAGCAGTAATAATATCGTCACCGATTAAAGTATTGAGTACAGGATTGGCAGCCACGGTAATGATTTGGCTCGGATCTGCAGGTAAAATTAAATCCTCTCCTTGATAATTTCGATGCACAATGGGTGTTACATTTTTGCCTGAAATGCCGGGCGAAGTATCTAAATGGGCGATCAAACCAAAGGGCTGAACGTCTATGTTGTTTGGTGTATTAGCGGGTAATATTGCATAAACAAAACCAAATTCATTCAAGCGGACATTTTTTACCCCCAGTTGTGTGAGCTCTTGGGATAATTGGGAGGCAAAAACTAACTGATTGGTTGAAGTTGGCACTGTTGTGCTGGTATCGTCAGATTCGGTATCTATTTTTACATAACGAATGAAACGATCCATCACTGTTTCGTTATCTATTTGCGCGGCAAAAAGGTGAGTTGCATGTAGTGCTAAAATAAGTAGTGCTAACGCGTTTAATTTCATCATAAATCTCTATATTAAGCGAAAATTCGCTCGTTGTAAGTTAATGCTCTTGGGTTGTTAATGCAAATAAATCTTTCGGATCCGCTAATGTGGGTACGAGTTCTATGTATTGACCTAGCTGCTGTTTCTTCGCTAAATCATAAAGGTAGCGAAGCATTGAAAAATCTTCGAGGGCAAAGCCAACCGAATCAAAAATAGTTATTTGCGCAGCGCTTTCGCGCCCAGATGCTTTTCCTGTAATCACTTGCCATAATGGATGAACCGGATGATCGGCGGGGAGTTGTTGAATATCGCCTTCAACGCGCGTTTGTGGTTCGTGCTCTACAAATATTTTACCCGCATAAAGTACATCGGCGCTGATTTCGGTTTTACCTGGGCAGTCACCACCTACACCATTGATGTGTATACCAGCTTGGATCATGTCGAGGGTTAGAATTGTTGCAAGGTGTTTGTCAGCAGTGACGGTTGTTATAATATCAACATCTTGGGTACATTCTTGGCTGCTGTTACACCGAGTGACAGTTAAGTTCGGATACTGTTTTAAGTGTTGCTCCACTTTGTTCATTGCCATGTCATCAATATCGAAAATTCGCACTTCGTCTATGCCCATCAAACAATGAAAAGCGATAGCTTGAAATTCACTTTGCGCACCACAACCTATCATCGCCATTTTACGGGACTGAGGATTGGCGAGTGCTTTTGCGGCCATTACTGATGTTACCGCTGTGCGCACTGCCGTCGCTAAGGTTAATTCGCTCAGTAGGATTGGGTAACCTGTTGCAACATCAGATAACGCACCAAACGCCATCACGGTTGAATGACCAGTGAGTGGGTTATTAGGATGACCGTTGACGTATTTAAAGCCAAATTGATGATTATTGGCAATAGGCATCAGCTCTATCACGCCAACATCGCTGTGCGCTGCGGTACGTGCTGATTTATCAAATTGGGGCCATTGTTTAAAGTCTGCTTGCATATAGCCAAGCAAATTTTGCATAAAGTGAGATAAACCTACTTGGTTGATTAATTTTGCTAAGGTGTTCACATCTAAAAATAAAGTCATGTATTTCTCGTTTCTCTTGCTATCAATATCACTAATTTAGCACTTGGTTTAGCCAATTAATAGCCAATAAGCTGTACAATTAGAATGCATTAATGTACATATTGTTAGGTTTTATTTTCTTTTTGTAAGGTTAGTGATGTGGACAGTAAGTTAGATGATAAAGATAAACGGTTGATTTCCTTACTTAGGCACAACGCACGTACCTCGGTTGTTACCTTGGCAAAAGAATTGAATGTATCTCGGGCTACTGTCCAAAACCGGCTCGATAGGCTCGAACAAGTGGGGGTGATTTTAGGTTATACCATTAAGTTAAAACCTGAGGTTGAGTTAGAACCAATTCGCTTGTTAATGAATATTTCGTTAGAAGCAAAAGATGAAGCTAAAGTGATTAAAAAACTGCATGCTTATCCGCAAGTGGTGGTGATACACCATACTAGTGGCCATTGGGATCTTATTGCTGAAATCCGCACTGATACTTTGCCATCATTGAACCGGTTGCTGGGTGAAATACGATTAATTCAGGGTATTATTAAAACAGAAACCAATTTATTGCTCGACAGCACTTTGTAAGTGCAGGGTGAAAAATGCTAGTGACTCATTTGAAGTCCTTGAAATGTATATCGATGACCAAAATAACCCCATACTCACGGCAACATATCAGCTTGATAAAAAGATGGGCAATTCAACTGTCAGAGAATTCACAGAACGATATAAGGAAAGGCTAAATGTCTTAGATGACAAAATGACCAATGAACTACTTGGTGTATGGATTGGAGTAGCAGATTTTCGAGGTACAAAGCAGCTAGTAGTGTTCGATTACAAATTAGGTGAACAGTCTGAATTTGTATTAATGATTAATGAAAGCTCTCTGATTAATAAACACATTTAAACCAGTTACCTATTGACGTCAATTGGTCGTGTTGAATTAACTGTGAGATAGATTCACGTTTGTTTTTCGTCATTTCAAACTTTACCGGTTGCCCGGTCTTTTGTTGAACTACCATAGCTCTGGATTGCACACTTAGTCCATGAGCAATGTCAAGTAGCCTCAGATAAACTAGGTCACAACCTCTTAACTTGCTGTCAATAGCTAGGTTAAATAGCGCTACGTCTCTAACATTACTCGCTAGCTGTAGGCGAATACGAATAGCCCAGATTTACTGAAGTTTAAATGGGATCTTTTGACCAACAAGCTTATTTTTATTCCAAGATTCCTTTTTCCTATAAATTGTAGTTTGATACATAGTGTCACCTCTTTCATATTGAGTTGATGTGGATGGATGTCCACACTATTTAAAGATGGGCTATGTAACGTGTTAAAGAGGCTTAAAGCAGACATTAGGTTTGGATGAAAGATAGCTTTTGCTTAGCCCACAATTAAGGCATATTAAAAGTATTAGATATTAATAAGGAGTAATAAAAAAGCCCGAATATTGCTATTCGGGCTTTCGTTTAAATGGTTAGAGCTACATTAATAGAGTTAAAACTCTATTTACATCATCCCGCCCATACCACCCATGCCGCCCATGCCTCCCATATCAGCGCCGCCAGCTTCATCCTTTGGGATTTCAGCTACCATTGCTTCAGTGGTGATCATAAGGCCAGCAATCGAGCCTGCAAATTGTAGTGCAGAGCGCGTTACTTTTGTTGGATCTAGGATACCCATTTCAATCATGTCGTTGTATTCGCCAGTTGCTGCGTTGTAACCGAAGTTACCCGTGCCGCCTTTAACTGCGTTAATAACAACAGACGCTTCGTCACCTGCGTTGGTAACGATTTGACGAAGTGGTGCTTCCATAGCACGTAGTGCTACTTTGATACCGTGGCTTTGATCTTCGTTGTCACCAACTAAATCAACAAGTTTGCTTGCTGCACGTACTAGTGCAACACCACCACCAGGCACTACGCCTTCTTCAACCGCAGCGCGAGTTGCATGAAGTGCATCTTCAACGCGGTCTTTTTTCTCTTTCATTTCGATTTCAGTAGCAGCACCTACTTTGATTACCGCAACACCGCCGGCAAGTTTAGCCATGCGCTCTTGTAGTTTCTCTTTATCGTAGTCTGATGTTGCTTCTTCGATTTGTGCTTTGATTTGCGCAACGCGACCGTTGATGCCAGCTTCTTCGCCTGCACCATCGATGATAGTTGTATCATCTTTAGTGATAACTACGCGCTTTGCAGTACCTAAATCTTCAACTGTTGCTTTTTCAAGTTCCAGGCCGATTTCTTCAGAGATAACCGTACCACCAGTTAATACTGCGATATCTTGTAGCATTGCTTTACGACGGTCGCCAAAACCAGGTGCTTTAACTGCTGATACTTTAACGATACCGCGCATGTTGTTAACAACTAGAGTAGCTAGTGCTTCGCCTTCAAGGTCTTCAGCAATGATAAGTAATGGTTTGCTTGCTTTAGCAACGGCTTCTAATGTAGGTAGCAACTCACGAATATTAGAGATTTTTTTATCTACAAGTAGAATAAATGGGTTATCTAATTCAACAGCGCCTTTTTCTGCGTTGTTGATGAAGTATGGAGATAAGTAACCACGGTCAAACTGCATGCCTTCAACAACATCTAGTTCGTTTTCAAGTGATTGACCTTCTTCAACAGTGATTACACCTGAATTACGGCCTACTTTTTCCATTGCTTCTGCAATGATGTCGCCAATTTCTTTATCAGAGTTAGCTGAAATAGTACCCACTTGAGCGATTGCTTTTGCATCGGCACATGGTACTGAAAGTTCTTTTAGCTCAGCAACAGCTGCGATGATTGCTTTATCAATACCGCGCTTAAGGTCCATTGGGTTCATGCCCGCAGCAACCGCTTTTAAGCCTTCGTTTACAATTGACTGTGCTAATACTGTTGCAGTAGTTGTACCGTCACCGGCTGCATCGTTTGCTTTAGATGCAACTTCTTTAACCATTTGTGCGCCCATGTTTTCAAACTTGTCTTCAAGTTCGATCTCTTTTGCCACTGATACACCATCTTTAGTGATCACTGGAGAGCCAAATGATTTGTCTAGAATTACGTTACGGCCTTTAGGACCTAAAGTTACGCGAACTGCGTTTGCTAAGATGTTTACGCCAGCTAGCATTTTAGCGCGTGCGTCACCTGCAAAAAGTACTTCTTTTGCTGCCATGATTAGTTTCCTTTAAATTCTTGAATGTGTTAAACGAAAAGTAGCTTTAGCCTACAATGCCTAAAATATTGTCTTCACGCATGATCAGGTACTCTTGACCTTCGATCTTTTCAGCTTTTTCAACATATGAGCCGAATAACACAGTGTCACCGACTTTAACTTCTAATGCTCTTACGTCACCGTTATCTAGAGTACGGCCATTACCAACAGCGACAACTTTACCGCGAGTTGATTTCTCAGCCGCAGAACCAGTTAATACAATACCGCCAGCAGATTTGGTTTCTTCTTCTAGGCGCTCAACGATCACGCGATCATGTAAAGGACGAATGTTCATTTTATTTAGTTCTCCTAACAGTTTCTGAACAGGACAGAAAAAAGCTTTATATGTACCAGTTTGCATTAAACCCTGTGGTTCAAGGCAATTGATTTAGTTGTACTCAGTAATGGGGGTATTGCTTCAAAACCCAAGTGATAAAAATTAAAATTTTTAATCTTTTCTCTCGTACTCACCATCAATAGTGGTCGGCTCACTCATTTTGCGAGGTTCTGGCTCTGCATGAGTGTGCTGATTAAATGATGTTGGGCCTTGTTGCATGCCTGCACTCATACGTACTGTGGCTTGACTAGCAAGGCCTGCAGCTAGTTTATTGCGAATAGCTGGGGTTAATAATAAAAAGCCAAATACATCAGTCATGATGCCTGGTGTTAGTAATAAAACACCTGCGATAATTACGCATAACCCGGTAAATAACTCTTTGGCTGGCATTTGTCCTTGCGCCATTTGGCTTTGCACATTTTGCAGTGCGCCCATGCCTTGCGTTCTAACTAATTTTGCACCGAATATTGCGGTGATGATCACTAAGGCAATGGTGGCAAAGCCGCCAATTACATCAGCTACTTGAATTAATAAAGCGATTTCAATAATCGGCACGAGAATAAATAACAAAAATAAAAATCTAAACATAAGGCTCTCTAAATAGTGCTCACGTAACATCGTGATGAAATATAAATATGGGTTACACGGTCTTTTTTCAAGGCTGGTGGTAAAGCTACACTAGCTAACTACACTTTGCCTTAGCTATCAGCTACTATGGCGTTGGGCAGAGCAATCAACCAAAGGTTCAATATGACGACTCATTTTCGACTTATTTTTACCACTTGCGCGGATGTAAGTGAGGCACGCTCGATGGCTGAGCAATTAGTTAAACTTAAACTCGCAGCGTGTGTGAACATTCTTCCTAATGTGGAATCTGTTTATATGTGGCAAGGAGAGGTTGCTCACGCAACCGAGTGTAAATTATTGATTAAAACGAAGTCAGAAAAAATGAATGAGGTAATTCAGACTATTAAGCGATTACATAGTTATGAGATCCCTGAAATTCAGGTTGTTGATGTAGCCACTGGCAATTTAGCCTATTTTAATTGGATGGATGAGGTACTTAATTAATGCGTTGTTTTCTTTTATTGCTTTGTGCGCTTTCGCTGTTTCCAGCCCAAGCTGCGAATAAAGATTTATTGAGTAATTTACTACAGCCCGCAGAACAAACATTTTTACCGGTTGAACAAGCATTTTCATTTGATTTTGATCAGCAAGGCAGCACTCTTTTTATTGGTTGGGATATTGCGCCAGGTTATTACCTATATAAAAAGAAGCTAGAAATTATTGGTAAAGGTGCTGATATTGAAGTGCCTGATCTTGGTAAAGGCGTGATCATTGAAGATGAGTTCTTTGGCAAAACAGCAGTGTTTTTTGATTCACTGAGCGTGATCAGCAAGCTAAGTAATATAGCTGAGGGTGGCGTAATTAAAGTACGTTATCAAGGCTGTGCTGAAGCAGGACTATGTTACCCGCCAGAGATCATCACCATTCCATTGAGTATGATTGCCGGTGAAACCCCTGCAACTGATAATGCAACAGCAGGCAATGCATTAGCTGCGCTTAGCGCTGAATCAGCGGCTGCTACAGAAGATGTTGTAACGCAAGAAGATGACTTAGAAAAAGAATTAAACTTTACTGAAAAACTGGCCTCGCAAGGTTTGTTAGCGAACTTAGCGATTTTCTTTTTGGTCGGTATTGGCTTGGCATTTACGCCATGTGTATTTCCGATGTTTCCTATTTTGTCGAGCCTAATTGCAGGACAAAAAAATCTTTCCACTAAAAAAGCTTTTGCGCTTTCTTTTGTTTATGTGCAGGGTATGGCCGTTACGTATGCGGCGCTGGGCCTTGTGGTTGCATCACTTGGTGGTCAAGTGCAAGGTTATTTGCAGCACCCATATGTATTGATTAGTTTCAGTTTATTATTCGTTTTACTCGCTATGTCGATGTTTGGTTGGTACGAAATAAAGCTCCCTAGCGGCATGATGAATAAGCTCACACAAGTAAGTAATAATCAAAAAGGCGGCAACTACATTGGCGTGTTTTTAATGGGGGTTTTATCGGGTTTAATTGCTTCACCTTGTACCACCGCACCGTTATCAGCTGCGCTATTGTTTGTTGCGCAAAGCGGCGATTATTTAGTTGGCGGCTTAACTTTGTATGTGCTGAGTTTAGGGATGGGTATTCCGCTGCTGTTATTAGGCACCTCTGGCGGTAAATTATTGCCAAAAGCAGGCGGCTGGATGGAACAAGTTAAAACCCTGTTTGGTTTTATCATGCTGGTAGTGCCATTGATCTTGCTTGAACGTATTGTCGATGCAGACATCATATTACTTATGGCGGGCTTATTAGCATTAGCAACGGCCTTGTATTTACATCATTGGCAGAGCGCTCAAACACAAGGTAAGTTAAAAACTGCATTGTGGTTTGTTGCAACGTTATTAGTTGTTAGCGGTGTGAGCTTAACTAAAAACTATATATGGCCAACAGCGCAAGTTGTTAGTGCCGCAAATGGCGAGCAACAAGAACGCGGCTTTAAATTAGTTGCTGACTTAGCTGAGCTCAAACAAGCAATAAATGATGCAAACAGTGATGGTCGTTTAGTGATGGTCGATTTATATGCAGATTGGTGTGTTGCGTGTAAAGAGTTCGAGAAATACACTTTTCCTGACGCTAAAGTACAAGGTGAGTTTGCAAACTTTGAGTTGTTAAAAATTGATTTGACCGAAAGTGATGATAAAACAATTGCTGTAATGGAAGAGTTTTCGGTATTTGGTTTACCCAGTATTTTGTTTTTTGATACACAAGGTGAAGAGCTTGCAGCACAGCGTGTGACGGGCTTTTTAAATGCCAAGGACTTTGCTGAGCATTTAGCAAAAGTGAGAAATAGCGCTAAATAAACATTTTTCGCACCGCTATTTTAAACGCCACTTTATATGAGTGGCGTTTTTGTTTTTGTGGTGGCTACTAGTGATTAGACCAGTATTTTGCTGCTATTTACATCGAACTGGCTATAATAGGTGGTTAACGTGAGAAATACTTGCTATTTTAGTTTTTCCCCTCTACATTTTGCGGGGATTTCTAATCAAAATGGCTTAACTCATTATTTATAGGATTATCGCGTATTATGGCTGCAAAATTTAAACTTTTAGTTATAAATGGCCCTAACTTAAACATGCTGGGTAAGCGTGAACCAGAAAAATACGGTTTACAAACACTGAGTGAGATTATGAGCGAACTAACTGAGTTTGCGCATGGTCTAGATGTTGAGCTAACGCATTTTCAAAGTAATAGTGAGCAAGCTTTAATTGAGCACATACATAGTGCATGGCAGGTCATTGATTACATTATTATCAACCCAGCGGCATTTACGCATACAAGCGTGGCTTTACGTGATGCGTTACTGGCTGTTGATATCCCGTTTTTTGAAGTGCACTTAACTAATGTGCACACGCGGGAAGCGTTTCGTCATCATTCATATTTTTCTGATGTGGCGCAGGGCGTGATATGTGGATTAGGCGCAATGGGTTATCGCGCAGCACTTGAAGCTGCTGTCAATCGGTTGCAAAACTCGAATTAATTTTAAACTAACAAACTAACAGGCGGGTCGTTCATGGATATTCGCAAGATCAAAAAACTAATTGAACTAGTAGAAGAATCAGGTATTGCTGAATTAGAAATCACCGAAGGTGAAGAATCAGTACGTATCAATCGTAATAATATGAGTGCAGGTCCTGCTTACGCTCCACATTATGCACCACAGTACGCTCCAGCACCGGCTCCAGCCCCTACAGCTGCACCTGCTGCAAACGTAGAAGCGGCAGCACCTGCCGGTCCTACTGGCCATCAAGTATTATCGCCAATGGTAGGTTCTTTCTATAAAGCAGCTTCTCCTGAAGCGCCTTCATATGTAGAAGTGGGTTCACAAGTTAAAGTAGGTGATACGCTTTGCATCATCGAAGCGATGAAAATGATGAACCAAATTGAGTCAGATAAAGCGGGCACAGTGAAAGCGATTTTAGTTGAAAATGGCGAGCCAGTAGAATTTGATCAACCTTTATTCATCATTGAATAATAGCGCAACCTAAAAGGCCAACTCTAATGTTAGATAAAGTAGTCATTGCAAACCGAGGTGAAATTGCACTTCGTATATTGCGCGCCTGCAAAGAGCTTGGGATCAAAACGGTTGCTGTGCATTCAACGGCGGATCGCGATCTTAAGCATGTATTGCTTGCAGATGAAACAATATGTATTGGTAGACCTTCTGCCACTGAAAGTTACTTAGACATTCCGCGCATTATTGCGGCAGCTGAAGTAACCGATGCAGTTGCTATCCACCCGGGTTATGGTTTCCTTGCAGAAAACGCTGATTTTGCTGATCAAGTTGAACAAAGTGGTTTTGTGTTTATTGGTCCGCGCGGCGACACGATTCGTCTAATGGGCGATAAAGTATCTGCAATCGAAGCAATGCGTAAAGCTGGCGTACCATGTGTACCAGGTTCAGATGGTCCGGTATCGGATGATAAAGACCGCAACATGCAAATCGCTAAACGTATCGGTTACCCAGTGATCATCAAAGCCGCTGGTGGCGGTGGTGGTCGTGGTATGCGGGTTGTTCGCAGTGAAGCTGAGTTAATTGACTCAATCGCTTTAACGCAACAAGAAGCAAAACAGTTCTTTGGTAATAGCATGGTTTACATGGAAAAATTCCTTGAAAACCCACGTCATATCGAAGTTCAAGTATTGGCTGACGGGCAAGGTAATGCTGTTCACTTAGGTGAACGTGATTGTTCTATGCAACGTCGTCATCAAAAAGTAGTCGAAGAAGCGCCAGCACCAGGTATTACTGCTGAAGTGCGTAAGTTTATCGGTGAGCGTTGTACGCGTGCATGTATCGAAATCGGTTATCGTGGTGCGGGTACATTTGAGTTCTTATACGAAAATGGTGAGTTCTATTTCATTGAAATGAACACTCGTATTCAGGTTGAGCATCCAGTGACAGAAATGGTTACCGGTGTTGATTTGATCAAAGAGCAGTTAAAAATTGCAGCGGGCCAACCACTATCATTCACGCAAGACGATGTCGTTATCCGTGGTCATGCAATTGAGTGTCGTATTAATGCTGAAGACCCTGAAACGTTTATCCCGTCACCGGGAAAAATTACGCGTTTCCACCCAGCAGGTGGTTTAGGTATTCGTTGGGACAGCCATATTTATGCTGACTACACAGTGCCACCACACTATGATTCAATGATCGGTAAATTAATTACTTACGGTGAAAACCGTAATGTAGCAATTGCCCGTGCACGTAATGCATTGAATGAGCTTGTGATTGACGGTATTAAAACTAATACGTCATTACATAAGCGCATCTTAGCGGATGAAAATTTCCAAAATGGTGGTACTAATATCCACTATCTTGAGAAAAAATTAGGTCTATAATCCTAATTACAAAAAAAACCGGCAACTTTGCCGGTTTTTTTGTGTCTATAAGTGTCGATTCTCGCCTTAGTAAAATAATCTGGTATGATTAACAAGTTATCGTTTTTAATACTATCCATGAGGTTAGAATGACGCACTGTGTTGGTTTTCAACTCGCTGATGAAGCTGCAACGGTTAAAATGGGCAATCAACTTGCTATGCTAATGGAGCAAGGGGCAGTTATTTACTTACACGGTGATTTGGGAGCAGGCAAAACCACCTTAACACGTGGTGTGATCCAAGGCTTTGGTCATCAAGGCAAAGTTAAGAGTCCAACTTATACGCTGGTGGAGCCTTATGAGTTGGCAACGGCCAATGTTTATCATTTTGATTTATATCGTTTAGGCGACCCAGAAGAATTAGAATACATGGGTATTCGAGATTATTTTTCGCCAACAGCTATTTGTGTGGTGGAATGGCCTGAAAAAGGCGGCGAGTTTATCCCAACACCAGACTTAGATATTACTTTACGTTATGTCGGCGATGCACGAGCAATTGAGATCCAAAGTATTAGCCCGCGTGGTCACAGTATCGTGGATAAACTCAAAAACCATAGTGAATAACAACAAATAACAAGGGTGTGAAGATACCGATGAGTCGAGTTGTCATAAAGTGGATGGGTGCTTTTTTGCTGTTAGCAATCAGTGCTAATCTCTATGCACAAAATACTATCAATAGTGTACGGGTGTGGCCATCGCCAGATAGTACGCGGGTAGTATTCGACTTAACGGATAAGCCCGACTTCAGTTATTTTATGCTAAAAAATCCACTGCGCTTAGTGGTCGATTTAGAAAATACAGATAAAATAAAAGACCTACCAACTATTCCCAGTAAGCATCAAATCGTCAGTAAACTACGTTACTCGAAAGCGAAAAGCAGCCAGGGGGTACGATTTGTTTTTGAGCTTACAGGGGCCGTTAAACCGGTGATTTTTGCATTGGCGCCAACGGGACCTTATAAAAATCGTTTAGTGGTCGACTTATATGACAAAAATCAAGCAGAGCCAGTAGCTGCAACGAGTAATACTGGGGTTAAAAAGCGTGAGCTTAATCAACAACGCGATATTATTATTGCTATTGATGCAGGCCATGGCGGCGAAGACCCTGGGTCAATTGGTCCTTCTGGTACTTATGAAAAAGATATCACACTACAAATCGCCAAACGCTTAGAGCGGATGATTGATGCCGAGCGCGGGATGATTTCGCGAATGGTGCGAAGTGGAGATTACTTTGTCAAACTTAATACCCGCACTAGCCGTGCAAGGCAGAAAAAGGCTGACTTTTTAGTTTCAATTCATGCGGATGCATTTACTAGCCCGCAACCAAATGGCGCCTCTGTTTGGGTGTTATCACTTCGTCGTGCTAATTCAGAAATTGGTAAATGGATAGAAGATAAAGAAAAACATTCAGAGTTACTCGGTGGTGCTGCTGGAGTGATTAAAGACACGGCCAGTGAAAAGTACTTGGCGCAGGCGCTGTTGGATATGTCGATGGATCATTCGATGAAAACCGGTTTCAGCGTTGCGGAAGGCATGGTTCAAGAGCTTAAAAAGGTCGCTAAGTTACATAAAAAAGAGCCGCAAGCGGCTAGCCTAGCGGTATTAAAGTCACCAGATATTCCATCTATTTTGGTCGAAACTGGGTTTATTTCAAACCCACGCGAAGAAAAACTATTAAAAAGTGCTAATCATCAAGAGCGCTTAGCGAAAGCAATATTTACTTCTATCAAAAGTTATTATCTGAAAAATCCTCCGGATGATTCGCTGTTTGCGTCGTTAAAATCGCAATATCCCACTAAACATAAAGTTCGCCCTGGTGAGTCGTTAAGTTTGTTAGCTAGTCGCTATGGGGTATCGGTGGGTAAGCTTAAGCAAGTCAATCAATTAAAATCTAATACCTTGTTTATTGGTCAAGAGTTAGACATTCCGCAAAGTTAAAATCGTTAGGATCAGTATGAGCATTGAAATATTACCCGCGCGATTAGCTAACCAAATTGCTGCGGGCGAAGTGGTTGAGAGACCCGCATCTGTAGTCAAAGAACTCGTTGAAAATAGCCTAGATGCAGGCGCAACACGTATTCAAATTGATATTGAACGCGGCGGTCATAAGCTTATTCGCATTCGTGATAACGGCTCAGGCATTGATAAAGACGAGCTCACGTTGGCGCTTTCTCGCCATGCTACTAGTAAATTAAAGTCCCTTGATGATTTAGAAAATATTTGTTCTTTGGGCTTTCGCGGCGAAGCATTGGCGTCTATTAGTTCGGTATCGCGTTTGACACTTAGCTCAAAAACCAAACAGCAAGAGGCGGCTTGGCAAGCATTTGCACAGGGGCGAGATATGGCGGTGCAGATTAAACCCACTGCTCACCCTGACGGGACCACCATTGAAGTTAAAGACTTATTTTTTAATACGCCCGCTAGACGTAAATTTCTACGCACCGAAAAAACCGAATTTACTCACATTGATGAGTTAATAAAGCGTATTGCCCTGAGCCGTTTTGATGTGTCAATTACCCTCACCCATAACGATAAAGTAGTGCGTCAATATCGTGCTAAAACCGACCCTGCACAGGCTATTGCTCGGGTCGCTCAGGTTGCAGGTAAAGCCTTTGCTGAGCAGGGGTTATATATTGAGTCAGGCGATACAGGCTTGCAGCTACATGGTTGGGTGCTACCAGTTGGCTCGAGTAATACTACGCAATATACCTATGTAAATAATCGTATGATGCGCGATAAGCTTATTTCTCATGCCATTCGCCAAGCGTTCGAAGAAGTCGCAGGCCAAGAAGAGCTACCGGGCTTTGTTATTTATATCGACATTGATCCGCGTCAAGTGGATGTAAACGTGCATCCTGCGAAACACGAAGTGCGTTTTCATCAAGGTCGCTTAGTGCATGATTTTATTCTGCAGGCAATTAAACAAGTCGTGGTGCCGCTTCAAGATGAGTTTGCTGGTGTTACTCAGCATGTTGATTCGCAACACAGCGATGCTAAAGCAGCGCATACAGCAACACCCGCTCACTCCAGCAATACAGCAGGCAGTTTGTTTGATTATCCTAAGTCGCACTTACAACCAGCGGAGCAAGCTCGCTACGGTGCTAATTTAGCACCTAGTGGTGGTGGATATACAGGTTCAAGCGAGCGAAGTAAGCAAGCGAGCCGGACAAATCATCAAGATGTGAGTGCGTTTTATCAAGGGGTCAATGAGCAACACGCCAGCCATTTTGATCAACCTATTGGCGTTACTCAAGAAGTAGCACCATTGTTACAGACGCAAAGTGCGCAGCCGTTGCTGGTACAAAGTGATGGCGGTTGTGTATTTAGCCTGCAACAGCAATTATATTGCTCACACTTTAAATATTTATTAGTCAATGATTGGCTTGAGCTTATTGCTGAGCAAGGCAGCTTAGAAGGAAAAGCCTTACTATTGCCTGTGCGAGTTAATATCAGTAAAGAAGACAGCCAAAGCTTAACACAGCAACAATCATGGTTTACCTTGCTGGGCTTTGAGTTATTGATTGAAAAGCAATTTGTGATGGTTAAAAAGTTGCCACAGAGTTTGTATCTGCTTGATGTGAGCCAAGCCGTAGATGCGCTATTAAAAGCCACTAAGGCTGAGCTTAATAGTGTGGAGCAATGGCTAAACTGGCAGCTTAGCCAAGTGCCCGAGCGCTTTTTTGCCAGCCAAGCTTTTGCCTTGGCGGTTACGCGAATGCAAAATAATCCGCAAACAATCCAGCGTTTATCTGCAAAAGCAGTTAAAATAGATTTAAGTTATTTTTTAGCACAGTTAGATTAAGGTTATCGAGTTGAGTAATTTACCGGTCATTTTTTTAATGGGCCCAACCGCTGCAGGCAAAACTGCATTAGCAATCGCCTTATGCCAACATTTAAAAACTGAAATAATCAGCGTCGATTCAGCCTTAGTGTATAAAGATATGAACATAGGTACGGCAAAACCAGATCAACATGAGTTAGCGCTTGCGCCACACCATTTAATTGATCTAATCGACCCTAGCGAAAGTTACTCAGTAGCTGATTTTCGTCGTGATGCAATTGAAAAGATTGACCAATTTCACCAACAAGGTAAAGTGCCTGTATTAGTTGGTGGTACAATGATGTACTTTAAAGCATTAATTGATGGATTATCGCCATTACCTGAAGCATGCCCGGTAGTACGAGCAGAGCTTGAGCAACAAGCCAAGCAACATGGCTGGCCGGCACTTTATAAAGAGCTTGAGATAATTGATCCGCAAGCGGCACAAAAAATGAGCGAGAATGACTCGCAACGTATTAACCGCGCCCTTGAAGTTTACCGATTAACGGGTAAAACAATGACTGAATTACAAAAAAGTAAGCAGCCGAGTTTACCGTATACTTTTCATCAATTTGCTATTGCGCCTGATGATCGCGCCGATTTACACCAGCGAATTGAACAAAGGTTTAAAATAATGCTTGAGCAGGGGTTTGAAAATGAAGTTTCATCCCTATATCAACGTAAGGATTTACACCCTAACTTACCTTCCATTCGTTGCGTGGGTTATAGACAAATGTGGGATTACATTGCTGGCGAGATTGATTACGATGAAATGGTCTTTCGCGGTATTGCAGCAACACGACAGCTTGCTAAGCGTCAATTGACGTGGCTAAGAGGTTGGCCCGATGTAACGTGGTTAACAACGGGTGATGAAGAAAACTTGCAACGTGTTGTAAGTTCGCTAAGCTAGTAGTAGTTGAAATTTTTTAGCTTTGTTAAATGAGTTCAGCCACTTAATTATAATAACACCTAGAACGAAGGAAAATAACATGGCAAAAGGCCAATCGTTACAAGACCCATTTTTGAATGCGCTACGTCGTGAGCGTATTCCAGTATCAATCTTTTTGGTTAATGGCATCAAACTACAAGGTAAGATCCAGTCATTTGATCAATTTGTTATTTTACTAGAAAACACCGTGAATCAAATGGTGTATAAACATGCGATTTCTACCGTAGTTCCTGCTCGTGCTGTTAACTTCCAAGGTATTCAAGGAAGCGAAGACGGTGAAGAGCCTGAAGCTGGAAATTTTTAAATTAGGAGCATAATGTTTGTTTGACCGTTATGAAGCCGGCGAACAGGCAGTCTTAGTTCATATCGACTTTCCAAAAGAAGGGGATCGTGAAGATCTTCATGAATTGGAAATGTTGGTATCTTCTGCTGGTGTTAGCAGTTTGGCGGTTGTGCAAGGCAGCCGTCAAGCACCACATCCGAAACTATTCGTCGGTACCGGAAAGGCTGAAGAAATCGCTGAGATTGTCAAAATCCACAACGCAGATGTCGTCATTTTTAATCATCAACTCAGACCGTCACAGGAACGCAATTTAGAACGCGTTTGCCAATGTCGTGTGCTTGATAGAACGACGCTTATTCTTGATATTTTTGCGCAACGTGCACGTACCCATGAAGGTAAGTTGCAGGTTGAGCTAGCACAATTGCGTCATATGTCGACGCGTTTGATCCGAGGCTGGACGCATCTTGAACGCCAAAAAGGCGGGATCGGTTTGCGCGGGCCTGGTGAAACTCAGCTAGAAACAGATCGACGTTTATTGCGAGTTCGTATTCAAAGTATTCGCGCGCGTTTAGAGAAAGTGGCAGTGCAGCGTGAGCAAGGTAGACGTGCTCGTAACCGCAATGAAATTCCTACGGTGTCGTTGGTAGGGTATACCAATGCGGGTAAGTCGACGCTATTTAATCGCATTACTAACTCTAATGTGTATGCTGCTGACCAACTGTTCGCGACGCTTGATCCAACCTTACGCAAACTCGAAATAGAAGATGTTGGTTCGATAATTTTAGCCGATACCGTTGGCTTTATTCGTCATTTACCCCATGACTTAGTTGCCGCATTTAAAGCGACGCTAACCGAAACTCGTGAAGCTGATTTACAACTTCATGTGGTCGATGTTGCGGATCATCGTCGTAAAGAGAATATTGAACAGGTACAATCGGTTCTTAAAGAAATAGAAGCTGATGAAGTGCCGCAATTGTTGGTTTACAACAAAATTGATGCGCTTGAAGATATTGAACCACGTATTGACCGTGACGATGAAGGCATGCCTATTAGAGTATGGTTGTCGGCACACAGTGGCGCAGGGTGTGAACTATTGTCTGAAGCTATCAGCGAGCTGTTAGCAAAGAAAATGTTTGTTCATACGCTTAAATTAGCTCCGCAATATGGTCGTTTACGTGCTGCGTTGTTCAATTTAAATGCCGTGCATCAAGAAGACTTTGATGAACAGGGTCATTGGTTACTTGCTACTCGACTGCCTATGGTAGAATGGAATCGTTTAAGAAAAGAGTTTGGTCCTGAAATCGACGCTTTTATTTCGTAATTCGAAAAAACTACTGCACAATGTCATTTTTAGTATGAGAACTGCGGTATTTTTGTTAGATTTAACGTAATTACCTAAATTATTTAGATAACAATGGAGTATAGCTATGGCCTGGAATGAACCGGGTAATAATGGCAATGACAAAGATCCGTGGAACAAAAAAGGCGGACGTGATCAAGGCCCACCTGACTTAGACGAGGTGTTTCGTAAATTCAGCAGCAAGTTTGGTGGCTTATTTGGCGGTAATAAATCCGGCAATGGCGGCGGCGGACTTGGTGGAGCTGGTCTTTCATTTGTACTGATCATTGCTGCAATTGTATGGGCACTGAGCGGTATTTATACCGTGAAAGAAGCAGAGCGCGGCATCGTTTTACATTTTGGTCAATTTGACCGCATTGCAGATCCAGGTCTGCGTTGGAAAATGACGTTTATTGAAACGGTAATTCCGGTAGATATTGAAGCCGTTCGCTCATTATCGACGTCTGGTTTTATGCTCACTGAAGATGAAAACGTGGTAAGCGTTGAGTTTCAGGTGCAATACCGTGTTATTGATCCTTTCCTATACAAATTTAGTGTAACTAATGCTGATTCTAGCTTAGAAGAAGCGCTAGAGAGTGCACTGCGTTATGTTGTTGGTCATTCAAAAATGGACCAAGTATTAACGAATGGCCGTGAGGTTGTGCGTCAAAATACCTGGGATGAACTGAATAAAATCGTCGAACCGTATAACTTAGGTTTGATCGTAACTGACGTTAACTTTAAAGACTCACGCCCACCGGCTGAAGTTAAAGACGCGTTTGATGATGCCATTGCCGCACAAGAAGATGAACAACGTTTTATTCGTGAAGCTGAAGCATACGCGCGTGAAATTGAACCACGTGCTCGTGGTCAAGTTACTCGTATGACGCAAGAAGCTGAAGGTTACGGCGAGCGCATTATTTTAGAAGCACAAGGTGAAGTCGCGCGTTTTGAAAAGTTATTACCTGAATACCAGGCTGCTAAGCGTGTAACCCGTGAGCGTTTATATATTGATGCCATGGAAGAAGTGCTAGGCAACAGTTCAAAAGTCCTAGTTGATGTTAAGGGCGGCAATAATATGATGTATTTACCGCTTGATAAAATCATGGATAAGCAAGGGAACGCAACCCGTGTTGCATTACCTAGCTCAAGTGATATTAACGACTTACGCAATAAAGTTAATACATCGCGCAATAGCACTGTGAACTCAAGTTCAGACCGCTTTGGTGCTGATCGCTTTAACGACGGGAGATAAGCGCAATGAAAAACTTTAGTTTAGTTATATTATTAGCGGCCGTTGTGTTGTCTTTTTCGTCAGTGTTCGTAGTACCTGAAGGGCAAAAAGCAATTGTTATGCTATTCAGTAAAGTGCAAAAAGACAGTGATGATAAAGCAATTGTTTATGGCCCTGGCTTACAATTCAAAGTGCCTTTCTTTAGCCAAGTACGCCGTATTGATGCGCGTATTCAAACTTTAGATGGTACGCCAGATCGTTTTGTTACTAGCGAGAAAAAAGACTTAATCGTTGATTCTTACGTTAAATGGCGTGTTAGTGATTTTAGTGCTTTTTACTTACGTGCCCGTGGTGATAAGCAATACGCTGAAGCATTACTTAAGCAAAAAGTAAATAATGGTCTACGTACTAACTTTGGTTCACGTACTATCCGTGAGATTGTTTCCGGTGAGCGTAGCGAGTTAATGGAAGAAGCATTAGTTCAAGCTTCTGAAAGTGCTCAAGAGCTTGGTATTGAAGTACTTGATGTACGTGTTAAGCAAATCAATTTACCGTCAGAAGTGAGTAATTCGATTTACCAACGTATGCGTGCAGAGCGTACTGCTGTTGCTAAAGAGCATCGCTCTGAAGGTCAAGAAAAAGCCGAAACGATTCGCGCTGACATTGACCGTCGTGTCACAGTAATGCTGGCTGATGCTGAGCGTAATGCCCGTACCGTTCGCGGTGAAGGCGATGCAAAAGCTGCGGCTATTTATGCCAATGCGTACAATAAAGATGCTGAATTCTTTGGTTTTGTACGTTCATTAGAGGCCTATAAAAAGACCTTTAAAGATAAGCAAGACGTAATGGTATTATCACCAGACAGTGACTTCTTTAGATATATGAAAGGTGCTGCAGCGCAGTAATCTTTTTCTAAATCTAGCACAAATCCAAACCCTGTGTATGCAGGGTTTTTCTTTTAGTAAGATGAATTTTCATGAGTAACTTAATGTTATTCAACCAGTTAATTTTTATTGCAAAGGTCGTTGTACGACTGCGCAGAAAAAATAACCTAAACGGGGGTGATCTTTCCCCTCATTATCTGGTAAAATCTCGTCCTAATTTTTTCTAAGTGAATTTACAATGGGTAAAAACGTTGTTGTATTAGGCACCCAATGGGGTGACGAAGGTAAGGGTAAGGTAGTTGACCTCCTTACAGACAAAGCATCTTTAGTAGTTCGTTACCAAGGTGGCCATAACGCTGGTCATACACTGGTAATCGAAGGTGAAAAGACAGTTTTACACCTTATTCCATCGGGTGTATTACGTGACAATGTTAAGTGTGTGATTGGTAATGGTGTTGTTGTTTCACCAGAAGCGCTAATGAAAGAGATTGGCATGCTTGAAGAACGTGGCGTACCAGTACGTGAACGTTTATTGATCAGTGAAGCATGTCCGCTTATTTTGCCTTTCCACATCGCATTAGATGTAGCTCGTGAAAAAGCACGTGGTAATAAAGCGATTGGTACAACAGGTCGCGGCATAGGTCCTGCTTATGAAGATAAAGTAGCCCGTCGTGGTTTGCGTATCGGTGATTTATTCAACCCTGAATTATTCGCTGCGAAGCTTAAAGAAGTATTGGAATACCATAACTTCACTTTAGTAAATTATTACAAAGTAGATGCGGTAGATTTCCAACAGACGTTTGATGATGCAATGGCTGTTGCAGATATCCTTAAAGCAATGGTTGTTGATGTAACTGAGTTACTTGATCAAACGCGTTTAGCGGGCGACAACATCTTGTTTGAAGGCGCGCAAGGTACATTACTTGATATCGATCACGGTACTTATCCATATGTAACGTCTTCAAATACCACTGCCGGTGGCGTTGCTACAGGTGCTGGTTTTGGTCCGTTAAATCTTGATTATGTACTAGGTATTATCAAAGCTTACACCACGCGCGTTGGTTCTGGTCCTTTCCCTACTGAGCTTTACGACGGTTTAGAAAAACAAGACCCAGTTGGTAAGCACTTAGGTACCGTAGGTCATGAGTTTGGTGCAACGACTGGTCGCTTACGTCGTACTGGTTGGTTAGACGCTGTGGCTATGCGCCGTGCAGTACAAATTAACTCTATCTCAGGTTTTTGTTTAACTAAACTAGACGTGTTAGATGGTCTAGAAACACTAAAAATCTGTACTGGTTATCAGTTAGAAGATGGCACTATCACTAATGTGACGCCACTTGCTGCTGAAGGTTATGATAAAGTAACGCCAGTATATGAAGAGATGCCTGGTTGGACTGAAAATACAGTGGGTGCTACTACTGTTGAGCAGCTACCAAAAGCGGCACTTGATTACATCAAACGCATTGAAGAAATCACCGGTGTACCTGTTGATATTATTTCTACAGGTCCTGACCGTGTAGAAACTATAGTATTACGCAGTCCGTTTGCATAATTACTGATAGTACTAAAAAAGCTGCCTTGTGCAGCTTTTTTTGTGTCTGGGGATAGTGTTTATAATAAATAAGCTATTTATAAATTTCATTATGGAACGATCTTTGTATAAACTTTAGCAAGATGGTTTTTAATTTAAAGTGACCTAAATGCGTTTGTTAACTTGTTTATCATTAGTGCCGTTATCGTTTTTGCTGGCAAGCCACGCCAAGTCTGAAGAGACCATAGCTGCCGTGCCACTATATACAGAAACTGAGCTGCTTGCTTTGATCAATAGTAATACACATCTTGCGCGAGTAAAGGCAGATGACTGCCAGTTAGTACAAGATATCGAAGCACGAGCCAATAAAATGGCACTGCCTTCTTATCAATTTTTATATGGCGATATGCTGGCGTATGCGGTGTGTGTTGATCGTAATGTAGAGCTTGGTGTGTATTATATGCGTCAAGCAGCGCAGCAAGGCTTAGCGGCGGCATTAGAGCAACTCGGGCGATACTATGACACGGGCCGATTGGTGCAAAAGGATAAAGCGCTTGCTGTGACTTACCTACGTGAAGCTTCATCACAAGGTAATTTAAAAGCACAATTGCGGTTAGTTAATTTATTTAATCAAGGCTATGGCAGTCCACGTGATTACGAAGACGCATATCGTTGGTTATTTCATAGTATGGTTGCAGATAAAGCAACCCATAAAAAGATTGAACGCTCGCTAGCCCAATTGGCGCAAAAAATGCCCGATAGTGTAGTAGCGCGTGCACGATTGCCATTGTAGGTTTGAGTAGATTAGTTAGCGAGTTAGAAAACTAGCAAGTTGAAAGTAAAAGGGCTAGGTGCGATACCTAGCCTTTTTCGTTTTACTCTTTTATTTCTTTCGGTTCTTTGTTTTTACCATTATTAGGATCTTTCAATACCGACATTTTTGGTGGCAGCATCGCGACGACACGTTCACCTTCTTGCGGCGGTTTTTCCATATTAATAGTAAACGGACGCAGTTTGATAGGGCTATCATCATCACTGTCTTTGTCACCATTGAGGATGAATAACGGAATTGCATCGCTGTTCATTTCTTGGTATTTGCCCCAGTTAAACTCTTCAGAAATTCGCGTTACACTGACCTTGCCGCCTTTAGCAATTAAGCTACTTAAACGTGCATAAGAGCCGCTGTCACCAAACAAAATTTGCCGAGATAGAAACGTCGCGCTGTCTTTGTTTGCTTTGGCGTGAGAGGTCGAAGAACGCAATGAAAAGACGTTCTTTTCATTCAATAAATGTGAAAAATACTGCACGCCTAGCGCGTTATGATGGCGGTTTGGCGAAAGCGCCATTACGCTGCGTAGAGTTGTCAGGGGTAAGTAACGTTCAGCATGTTCTGATTGCGGGTTACCATAATAACAAGGCAGCCCATCCATACGTGCCATGCGGCAGTTTTCCCAAGCTGGATCTGATAAGTGTACTTGAATATTTTGCTCTTTTAGCCCACAAGCAATGGCACGAGCGACATGGTTTGCACCAATGATCAAAATAGTATTAGGTGAAGGCTGACGAACCCCTAATAGCTTCGCAATCGGGATCGCAGTTAAGCTTTGCAGAACTACTGTGATAATGATAACGGTAAAAATCAGTGGCACCATTTTCTCGGCGTCAGCAACACCAGCTTCCATCATACTAATAGCAAATACAGAGCCTACCGCTGCTGCGACAATACCGCGCGGAGCAATCCACGCGAGTACTAAGCGAGATTTAATTGGTAGCTCAGTGCCGAAAGTGGAGATCGCAATACACAATGGGCGAGCGATAAATAATACGATAGCCAAAAAGATAAACACATCGGCATCAAGCATCATTAAATCAGCTAATTCTAAACGCGCAGCAAGCAAAATGAATAAGGTTGAAATTAAGATCATAGACAGATCTTCTTTAAACTCTAAAACAGAATCAATTTCTAAATCGTCTTGGTTCGCTAACCAAATACCAAATACAGTAACCGCTAGTAGACCTGACTCATGGCTCAAATGATTTGAGACTGTAAAGCTAATAAGTACCAAAGCTAAGATGCCGAATTTATGTAATTCAAATGGTAGCCATTCGCGGCGGATCAGTAACGTTGTAAGCCAACCTGCGACCACGCCAATAGATAAACCGACTCCTAAGGTTTTAAACAAGGCGATTACGGTATGAATAAACACTTCACCTTGACCAACTAGCATTACCGCTTCAAATACTAAAACCGCAAATAAAGCACCAATTGGGTCAATAACAATGCCCTCCCAGCGTAGTATGCGGTCAATATCTTGGGTTGGTCGCATTGAGTTTAATAGCGGTGCAATAACTGTTGGGCCAGTCACAACCAATACTGCACCGAGCACCGCTGCTACACGCCAGTTGAGTTCTAAAATCCAATAGGCACTGAGGCTTATTACTATACAAGTTGTAATCATGCCAATAGAGCACAAGTTACGGACTACCTTGCCAATACCTTTGAGTTCTCGAAAGTGCAGAGTTAAAGAACCTTCAAATAAGATCACCGCAACACTGAGTGAGACCACAGGAAAGAGTAGATCACCAAGCAGTGCATCTGGATCAAGTAAACCCGTAGCAGGGCCAAGTAACAGGCCGGTAAGTAACAAAAATAAAATAGCTGGGACACGAAAACCCCATGCTATCCATTGGGCGAGAACCGAACATAGAGCGATCCCTGCGATATAAATAGCTGACATAGATGAAGTATTCCTTATTTATTACAACAGTTAGGAGTAAACCTTTCGATACTTATAATACAGGGGTATACACGTGTATGTTAATTTTTCCTAATAGAATTTTAGCTGTTTACGAACTTATTTGTAGAAGAAATGATAATTTATTGGTTTTAAAATATTTGAAACAAATTAAACTCTATTTAACTGACTGAATCTTAATGACTTTAAAATTTATTAGCTGCAATAGTAAGCCGAGTGAATAAAATATAGTCTTGATCTTTAGGCTAAAAGTAGCGTAATATAGTTAGTGTTCAAACAATTAGTCATCTAATTAGTTACTTGTTAGGTCTAAGCGAATACATATAGTTATTTTTAAGTTGCTTTAAATTACAACAATTTAGATTGAGGTTACTATATTTATATGCTTAAAAATCAATTTGTTAATTGTTTTGAATGCAGTTTGTACAATTTTACTCATTTTTAGTAATTAGTTAATTTGAACATAAATTACATTTTATTGTGATTCATATTGTTTGAGTTGAACTGTTACTTACTCAATATTTGACACCCATCGTGGTGAGCAAATCTCGGTCCTTGAGTCATCACCCTATCTGTTGGTGTATCAGACTTTAGAGGCTCTATGTATGTTGTTAATAAAAAAGCTTCACACAGCTTTTTACAGCGATGCATAAACAACACTTTTTATTTACTTTATAACTGTTCAGTCTTAATGATTGAGCCAAAGTTATGCTATATCTAACGCACTTTGTTAATTAACTAAGTGAGCGTTTCCGGCTGAGTATTAAAAAGTGTTGGCTAAAGAAAGTGAGTAAAAGCAAGTGCAAATTGTTAACTCGTAACCTAGGTAAACACTAGGTGGTTTGTTTTCAGATTTATCCAAACTAGGGTAAGTCACAGTTAAAATGGAAAGTTGAACATTTATGCAAAAGTTAAATTGGCGACGTATCGTATTAAAAGTAGGTAGCGCATTGATTGCACCTGATCAAGATGGTTGTCGCTCACGCTATTTATTAACCATCGCTCAGTTTATTGTTCGTTGTCGTAGTCAAGGAATTGAAGTTATTTTAGTTTCGTCAGGCTCAGTTGCCGCTGGCGCGCATTTATTTCCGAAGACACAAGAGCGCACTGTGGCAATGAAAAAGGCCATGGCAGCAGCAGGGCAAACCGAAATGATGGCTATGTGGGACCGCTTTTTTGATTTCCCATCGGCGCAGATTTTATTAACTCATGGTGACTTACGTGACCGTGAGCGTTATGAGAGTATTAGAGAAACTGTTTTCACTTTGTTGGATCATGGTGTGCTGCCAATCATGAATGAAAATGATACGGTGACAACTGATGATTTAAAAGTCGGTGATAATGATAACTTATCGGCAATGGTCGCTGCAGCAGCAGATGCTGATGCATTGATGATTTTTTCAGATGTGGATGGGCTTTATGATAAAAACCCTAATTTGCACGACGATGCAATATTACTGCCTGAAATTAAATCAATTGATGAATCAATCTATGCTATGGCAGGATCTGCTACCAGTGCGGTTGGTACAGGTGGTATGAAAACTAAAATTGAAGCAGCTGAAAAAGCGACTTCACATGGTATTACTACTTATATAATTAATGGTTTTAAAGAGCAGACATTTACAAAACTGCTGGAAGGTGAGAACCCAGGTACTATTTTCTTACCGTACGAAAAACCGATGCAAGAAGCTGTTCACTGGATGACTCATACTGCAAGTGAGCAAGGTGAAGTCGTTGTCGCAGGTTCATACGATGAGTCTTTAGAAGGTGAAACTGGCTGTATCCGTGGCGATGAAATTGTCGCAGTGCATGGTGAGTTTGCAATTGGCGATACCATTTTGGTACGTAGCAGCGACGGCACTCGATTAGCCAAAGCAACTGCAAATTACAGTAGTTGTTTATTGAATTTTATAGCAGATAACGAACAAAGCGAATTTAGCGACAAGATGCAAGATTCGATTGGTCCCGTTATTTCAGAGAAAGATATCGCATTATTGGAGAAGTCATGAGTTTAATTACAGATATTTCACGTCAGGCAGCAAAAGCGGCACATCAGTTAGCCTTACTCGATACCGAGACCAAAAATCAGGTGCTACTGGATATGGCTGCAGCATTACGCCAACAAAAAGCATTTATTATTAAAGAGAACGAAAGTGATTTAGCCGCAGCCCGCGATAACAATCTAGCAGCCGCTATGATTGACCGTTTAACGCTCAATGACGAACGTATTGAAGCGATGGCTGAAGGCATTGAAGTGATTGTAAGCCTTGATGATCCGGTGGGTCAATTACGCGATATTACTGAACGTCCTAACGGGATTAAAATTCGTAAAATGCGCGTACCACTTGGTGTGGTATGTATGATTTATGAAGCGCGTCCAAATGTAACCGCTGATGCTGGAGCGTTATGCTTCAAATCAGGTAATGGGGTTATTTTACGTGGTGGTAAAGAGGCGCTTAAAAGCTCGCAAGCAATTGCGAGTGTCATGCATCAAGTATTAGAGCAGCATAATTTACCGGCAGCGTTAATCTCCGTTATTCCAGATCCAGACCGCGGATTATTAATGGAATTGATGCAGCAACGTGACAGCATTGACTTAATTATTCCACGCGGCGGCGAAGGGCTAATTAACTTTGTAACAGATAACAGTACAATTCCTGTGATCCAGCATTTTAAAGGTGTGTGTCATTTATACGTAGATAAAGACGCTGACTTAGAAGTGGCGATTAACTTGCTACTGAACGGTAAAACTCAGCGTACTGGCGTATGTAATGCATTAGAAGGCCTTGTCGTTCATCAGGATGTTGCCGATGAGTTTTTAAATTTATGTGCTGTTGTATTACGCCAAGAAGGTGTAAAAATAAATGCAGATAGCCAAGCCGCACAATATTTTGATGATGCAACAGTGCTTGCGCCAGAGGAATTTGGCGAAGAATATTTAGATTTAGAAATCGCGATTCGTGTAGTACCAGATTTTGCTGGTGCAATTGAGCATATTGCGCAATTTGGTTCAAACCATACGGAAGTTATTTGCACTAAAAACCAAGCCGCGGCTGAATTGTTCCAGCGCAGTGTTGATGCCTCAGTAGTGATGGTTAATACCTCATCACGCTTCTCTGATGGCTCACAGTTAGGTTTAGGTGCAGAGATTGGTATCGCAACGTCAAAACTACACGCTTACGGCCCAATGGGCTTAGAATCATTAACGACGGAGAAATACCTCGTCAATGGTGTAGGTCAAATTCGCGAATAATTGGTAGTCGAATAACCAAATTAAAATGCCGAGTTTATGCTCGGCATTTTTGATCGTAAATACCATGCAGCGCACAACTGATAGCTAAAAAATAACTAACATAAAATAAACAGTTTTTTGATTAAAATGAGAAAGATTTAAAAATTGAATTTGGCATGAGAGCCATAGTGATAAAAATTGAAGAGTAGGAAAGTGGTGGAGCTAAGCAGGATCGAACTGCTGACCTCCTGCGTGCAAGGCAGGCGCTCTCCCAGCTGAGCTATAGCCCCACATTCCTAAAGTTACGAATTTCGTAACCTACTTGAGGTTCCGTTTCAAGCGGGACGAACTTTAATGAGATTTCTAAATTTGGTCAAGTATTATTTATATATTTTTTGAATTTTTACGCAAACAATGAATTTTTGGTAGACTAACGGTCACTGGATAACAGGAATGATACTAATAATGAAAAAATACGCGTTGATGTTACTCGTTTTACTCTGTGGTTGTGCTAGCCAAAGTGATGAGCCGCCTTTTGAAATTAATAATAAACAGTTACACACTAAATTAGATGAGCAAGGTAATAAGATTTTTGCTTATGTGGTATCGGTTAAAGCCAATAGTCGCGCAAATTTAAACTTAGATCGACCACTGACACGCCAGCAATTTAAAAACTTTGCAGAGCAAGAATATTTTGAAGAATCAAATAGCTTAAAATTAGAATTAGAAGATCAAGCCGTGCACTTATTAAAACAAGAGCTGCATGACAAAAAATATTGTCGCAACGATAAATATGAGATAAATGAAGTATTGTGGCGAGATTTAAGTGTACGCTTGATGGGGCGTTGTTTATAAATGTTAGCGGATAAAAGTAAATTAGCGGCGCTGTTAGCGCATTTAAATATCAATTATGACGTTATCGAACACCCTGCATTACATAGTAGTCTTGCTGCAGATGAATTAATGGTGGAACGGCCCGGAACGCGATTAAAAAACTTATTTTTGCGTGATAACGAAGGTAAAAAGCATTTTTTGGTGATCACCGCACATGACAAGCAGTTAGACTTAAAATCACTGGCTAAATATCAAGGCTTGTCACGCTTAGGGTTTGCCTCCGATGAGCGCTTAGCACGCTTTTTAAAAGTCGCACCTGGATGTGTATCTATGCTTGCTTTGATGAATGATAAGCAAAATGATGTCACTTTATGGCTTGACCAAGACATATGGTTTGGTGATCTATTTCATTGTCATCCATTTGAGAACACCCAAACATGGTTATTAAAAAAAGCCGATTTAGACGCTTTTTTTGCCACCACAGGGCATCAACCTAAAGTGGTTTTTTTACCCGCTAGATAAGCCGAACTTACTAAAATTAATCCGCATATACAGACTAATAATAACGAGGCCATAAATGCGATATGGCCAAGTTGTTGATATACCAAGCCAGGTACAAAAGAGCCTAAAGCCCCGCCACTATAATAAAACGACACATAAGTACCATTAGTGACACTCGGTGGTGCACTGCTTATTTTATTAACCAGCGGCGCTGCGGTTGAATGAATAATAAACATCGCGCCGCAAAAACCAGTGAATGCCAGTAAAAAAATCACTAATTGTGAGCTCATCAAAAATACTAGTGTAGTGCTGTAAAAAGCAAATATAGCAGACAATAAATGCCACGGTGAAATACTCTTTTTTAATAACCAAGGAGTCGCAATAGAGGCGAGGGCGCCAATCAAGTAACCGCTATAAACTAAGCCAATATCACGGGTATTAGTAATTAAAAAAGTGTCTTGTAAAATGAACGGTAAATAATTTAATAACGCAGCAAAGCAAAAAAACATACAAAACACCGCACCATATAATTTTAATACCGCAGCATTCGCGAGCTGTTTTAAATAATTTAATGGGGAAAGAGTGCTGTTAACAATGGCTGTTTGATTACGTGGAATACTCAGTGCAAAGCTAATTAAACCTGCGGCAATAACAAAATAGAAGCTTTGCCAAGTCCATAAATCAGCAAAAATAGCCGCTAACACTCGGCCAAAGTAACCCCCAGCAATTGTACTGCCAATATAGAAGGTCATATTCTTTTGCAAACTATCAGCTTGATAAGTGCTTCCTATGTAAGTGGTCATTGCGGTGAGTGCGGCAGGCAAGGTTAAACCTTGTAAAAATCGTAGTAACAGTAATAACTCAAAACTGGGGGCATAGGCAAAAGCAACACAGGTAACAGCTAGTACTAGCATCGCGTAGCGAAGAATTGTTAAAGGGTTACGTTTAGCTAGTAATAAGCCGTATACCAAAGGAGCAATCGCCAAAGGGAGCATAGTTGCCGTCATCAAGCTACCTGCGGTTGCAGGACTAACTGAAAATTGCTCTGCAAATAAGCTTAATAATGGCTGCGGTGCATAGAGCACGAAAAAGATAAACAGCGAGCAAACTAATAAATGACCGAAACGCATTTTATTGGCCCTACTACAAAAACCACAGCTTAACCTGATTGATATTAAATTCAACCTCAACGCGTTCTTTAAGTGGTTACTTTTATTCTAGAAATAAGTATTTATTGCGCTAAATCAGGTTTTCAATCACAACACTTTGCTAGATTAATGGTCACAGCACTATGATTTGTTTTAATTGGTGATTATACCCAAGCCACCTCAAGATGCAGAATTCAGCGTTTCACAGGGGCTTAATATCAAGGCGTTACTTTGCAAGAATGGCAGTCCCTTTTAAGAAGTAACAACGCTGAGAGTAAGTTCCTGTGAAACGCCCAACGGGTTGGTTTAAAAGCGATTTATACTACGTTATTGATTTTAGCAATAGACCCACTATTACTTGCAATCAATGCCTTGCCTAAATCGCTTTTAATTCCAACTGAAACTCGCATCTTGGGGTGGTTTGGGTATAAAATAAAGCTAATATCAGTTTTTAATGGAACAAAGCTATGGGTTCATTACAAGACCAATTGCTACAAGCAGGATTAACCACATCACATAAAGCTAAAGTTGCTAAAAGTGAAAAGCGTAAGCAACAAAAAAAACCAAAAAAAGGGGCGACCAGTAACCCTAGTGATCTGCAAAAGCATATTCAGCAAACAAAGTTAGAACAGCAGAAAAAAGCAGAAGAATTAAATCAAGCTCGCCAAGGTGAGTTAAAGCAACGTGAGCAAGTTGCCCGCGTAAAGCAGATATTAGAACATCATAATCAAGATTCGATTCGTGGTGAGCGGACTTTCAATTTTACTTACGAAAATAAAGTCAAAGAGCTCGACGTAAATGAACAAACGCAAAAAGCCTTGTCAGGTGGCCGACTGGCAATTTGTGTATTGGAAGGGCAGTTTTTTGTACTTGAAGATGAGCCAGCCCGTAAAGTGGCAGAAGTTGATGAAAAGTACATCGTGTTTCATGTAGAGCCTGAAGACAAAGGCAAAGATGCTGATGACCCATACGCTGATTTTGAAGTACCAGATGATTTAGTATGGTAGCCTAAGAGATGACTTGAACAGCGTGTTTGGTGATCTACTTGGTGTATAAATTACGTACATATGTGATGTACAAAGATCCGTTATTATGGTCTACAATTAAGCTAATAATTTTTATAAACCGTCAAAAAGAAGAGAAAATACAATGAGCAAGATAACAAAATTACTCTTAGGTGCAAGCCTCTCAATGGTTGCTAGTATGTCATTTAACAGCATGGCTGCCGATGGTGCTGCGCTTTATACAGCAAAAATGTGCCAAACATGTCATGGTCCTGAAGGTAAGGCACCGATCATGGCAATGTATCCTAAACTAAATGGTCAGAATAAAGACTACTTAGTGGCACAAATGAAAGACATTAAATCAGGTGCGCGCAACAATGGCATGACTGCAGCGATGAAAGCGATGGTTGCGACTGTTACTGAAGAAGAAATGGTTGCTATTGCCGATTACTTAGCAAACGTAAAATAATTTTTGCTGAGTGTGAGTTATCACTGGGCTCACAGAAAACAGCCACACCAATTTGGTGTGGCTGTTTTGTTTTAAATATTGATCATCCACGCACACTACTTTAGACTTCTATCCATCTATATCGTGTTTTGCTTTTAACGCGTTTAAATAAGGCCCCATAATGTTTGATTTACCACAACTTGATTTAAAAAATAAAGTCTCTGCACAAGAATGGCAGTTACGAGTTGATTTAGCCGCCTGTTATCGGTTGGTTGAGCATTTTCGTTGGGGTGATTTGATTTACACACATTTATCGGCGCGTTTGCCGGGGACTGACCATTATTTAGTGAATGCGTTTGGCCTCACATTTGATGAAGTAACAGCTTCTAACCTAGTCAAAGTGGACTTGGCCGGAAATATTTTGGATGACACGCCATTTGCAATCAACCCTGCTGGTTTTACGATTCACAGCGCGATTCACGAAGTGCGTGATGACGCTCATTGTGTTATTCACTTACATACTAAAGAAACGATTGCCGTTGCCACGCAGCAAAATGGTCTGCTGCCACTTAGTCAGTATTCAATGTTTTCACTGCCGTCATTGTCTTATCACGGCTATGAAGGCTTAGCAGTTAATAGCGATGAGAAAAAACGTTTACAAGATGATCTCGCTAATACTAATCATATGTTGTTAGTAAACCATGGTGGTTTAACTGTGGGGCCAACGGTGGGTGATGCATTTATGCGTTTTTATGATTTACAGCGTGCTTGTGAAATACAGCTGGCTTTACAAGCCAGTGGCCAAGCTGTTACACCAGTACCTCAAGCCATAATCGATAATATTTATAATCAAGCGAATGTAGTGCACAGCGGTAGTACCGGTGGGCAATTAGCTTGGCCTGCGATGTTACGTAAGGCCCATCGTCTTGACCCTAGTTTTGCAAAATAACCTAAGCCTTGGTTAATAAGGAATTGTCATGAAAGTTAATCGCGTTGAAGTTTTTGATATCCACTGTCCAGACAGACCTGCTTGGACTCCTGTATTTGTCCGTATTCATACTGACGAAGGTATTAGCGGGGTTGGCGAAGCTGGCCTTGCTTATGATTTAGGACACAGTGCTGCCGCTGCTATGATCAAAGAAATGGCTGATGCTTTCTTAATTGGTCATGACCCATTTCAAACCGAAAAGTTATGGTCGCGTATGCTGCGTGAAAGCTTTTGGGGTTTAGGTGGGGGCCCAGTAGTCTATGCAGCAATGAGCGCGATAGACACCGCTTTATGGGACATTAAGGGCAAAGCATTAGGTTTACCTGTGTATCAGTTGTTAGGCGGTAAAGTTAACGACAAGCTGCGTACTTATGCTTCGCAATTACAGTTTGACTGGGACACTGAGTTTAAAGCTCTGGTACATCCACAAGAATACGCAGAAGCGGCGTTAAAAGCAGTGGCTGAAGGCTACGATGCCGTTAAAGTTGATCCGATCCAATATGATAAAGACGGCAATACTTATTACGACCGCACTAACATTATTTCACGTGCTGAAATGAAGCTATATCGCGCCCGTATGCAGGCAATTCGTGAAGCTGTTGGTGATGAAGTGGATATCATTTTTGAATGCCACAGTTTACCGGGTGTTACCTCTGCTATTCAAATCGGTGAAATCGCTAAAGAATTTGACTGTATGTTTTATGAAGAACCAGTTAACTACTTAAATCATTCGTTACATGCCAAAGTGGCAGATAAAGTATCAGTGCCAATTGCCGGTGGCGAGCGTTTATATAATCGTTGGGGTGTGCGCCCTTACTTAGAAGATCAAAGTATTAATGTATTACAGCCAGATATCGGTTTATGTGGTGGTTTTACTGAAACTAAAAAAGTGTGTGATTACGCTGATATTTTTGATGTGCGTATTCAGGCTCACGTCTGTGGCGGCCCCGTTGCAACCGCAGCATCATTACATTTAGAAACGGCTATTCCAAATTTCTTAATTCATGAGCATCACACTTATGCAATTAAAAAGTGGAACCGTGAGTTATGCTTGCAAGATCCACAGCCTAAAAATGGTTTCTTTGAAGTGTCTGAAGAGCCGGGTATTGGTATTGAACTTAACGACGAAATCGTGATGCGCTCTCAGCGTGTTGAGATCAAATAAAATCATAGGCTACGAGCTATGAATAGCGAGCTAATTTCAGCTCGCTATTCATTAAGTTTATCTACTTTGGCTTTTGCAAATTTAAAACTATTTCTTACTAATTCAAAACGTTAAAATTTTCCTAGCACCTAGCACCTAGCACCTAGCACC
>NZ_JACJEZ010000040.1:0-49604 GCF_014164365.1 Pseudoalteromonas sp. SG43-6 | reverse complement strand
ATGAAGAAATAGTCGAACAGGTTTCGCAAGCGTGGAATAAATTCATTTCTGTTCCTGATACGGTTAAAAGCATATGCTCTAGAGACTGGATAAAATTGACTTAATCTTTATGCAGATTGGTATTACTAGGTTCTAGCTAAAGCAGACTAGCCTAAGCAGAGATACTAGATAAATAGTGATGGAAAAACAAACATCACATTGCACTTGTTATTTATAAAAAGCGCATGAAGGGTAATGCTATATTTATCCTTGTTTTAGCATATACTCATGCAGCAATTCAGGAAACTTTTCCTGCGGTGGAAACTTACAAAAACTGTGCTTTGCCCCCGTACTAGCCCACTCAAGTTTTTCATCCGTGTAAGTTTCAATGAATGGTTTGTAGGTGCGAGAGTCATCTAGCATTGTTGAGCGAACATTTACAAAATCATCCAAACCTTCTAGGTGGGTAAATAACCAGCTCATACAATGTCCACAAAAAAAGTGCTGCGTACTACTGTCATGCAGCCCGCCAATAACAGGCGCTCCAGATGTAATAGAAAAGGCAGCTCGCTGAAATAATGAGCTTAAGCTAAATGCGCTAGACGTCATTTTCTGACAGCCAGTGCAATGACAAGCCATAGTGATCATTGGCTTTGCGCTAACTTCAAACTTTACCTGTCCACAACGACAATGGCCTTTTGTTTTATGAGATGTACTGTCCATTATAATCTTCCTTTAAGTTCAATTTTATCAACGCCGATGCTACGTTGAATGTATCACAAATAACCTTAGCACATGCTACAGGGTTTGATTGCGCTATAAAATGTCCGCCTTCAATCTCAACTTGGCTGAAGCTGGAACACATTGACGCTAAGTACTTCACCGCACTCACGCTTACCAGTAAATCTCTACTAGGGCGAATATAAGTCACTGGGCAATCTAACTCGCACTGTTGTTTTGAAAGGCCAGCTATGTTGCCTAATCTTAATTTGAGTTTACGTTTATTCGCTGTTTGCAGCGAAGCAAATACGGGATAAACCAACGTTTGGCTACCCGTTAAACTAAAACCAAACAGATAAAGTAGCTTTTTACTTAAATAATTTGCTGACAGTAAGCTAACGGGTAAAAAGCCTGCCAACTTAGATAACAAAGAAGGCGCTGAGATAAAGCTGGCCAAAAATACGATGCCTTTCACACGACTGCCAAGTAGCTTATAAAGCTCATAAGCCACCGGCCCAGAATAAGACTCCGCGACAATATAAATATCAGTATCTTTAAAACGCTTTGCTATTTCTGCCGCTTGTTTAGCATAAGTTACGCCTTCAAGTGATTCATATGAGATCACTTCAGTATTTATATTTTCAGGCAAGTTTTTTGTCAATTTAGCAAACAGACGGCCAGTCCCGTCAAGGCCAGGAAGCAGTATAATTTTCATATTTAAATTCAGCACCCAACGTTAGCATTCAAATACTTGAACTTTGATTTTGGCCAAGTGCTTTTGTGCACAAAAATCATGAGCAAAAAATATGAAACGCTAAAACGGCAGCAGGCACTTACTCTAACTCTAACCAATTTTCTATCACCCAATCTTTGAAATCACCATTGTGTAGATTGTGTGTAAGATCATCATGATCGTAGTATCCAATATTATCTTTTTCATTTATGGTGAAATAATTTCCATTCTCTTCGCAGAAAACAATAAAATCCTTAGGAACTCCAGATTGACGACCATCTTTTGTCATTCTTCTTAGGCAACAATACGGTTGTAAATCTGGTAGTACTAAACCTGGCTCTCTTACACCGAAAGTAACGCAACTAGCTTCAAGCATGAACTTGCGATATTGAGCTGGGAATTTAAAAGATAAGTCTTTTTCAGCACAAGACACTTCGTCTTCCGTTGGTAATAGTAAAGGCTTTGGGACCGGTTCATTCTTTTCTTTTAATAGTGCTATGACTTCTTCAATTTGCATTGTATTTTCCTGACTTATAAATGCCTATCAAACGCGGTAGCTTTAAACAACAAAACAGCACAAAAGTGGTTACCGCGATGTCGATTTTATGTAATCTTTAGTTTGATAACACATTTCGCACTTGTTCTTCATTCTCAGCATATTCGTCTACAAGATAATTAATCAGCTCGTCGACACTGCGGCCAATTTCTCTAACTGCACTTGGGCTATCGATATAATATACGATGAAAACAGGCGTCGCTCCCTCAAAATAAAAACCTGTTATCATGTCGTCTGATTCCCACAGCGGAATTACGTCTAAACCAGGTGATGAAAACCCGTCTGGTTCAAGATAATACTTTGGTTTATTGCACCTAAACTCAAGGTCTTCGTGCACAAAATCGCCTAGAGTGAGCTTCATTAAGCCACTCGTCAAATTGAGCTTAGCAATTTTTAGCACTCTAGCGTGCTCAGTGATCCTCATAGCATCCTACTCTTTGGTATAACAACCTTAGAAGGATTATACAGGGCCTTCTTAGGTATTAAAGTTACAATAGTTCTTATTTGAAGTATCATCTGAATTTAACACGCGCATTTCAAAATCGTTCGCTAGCGAGTATGTTGCCAACACTTCTTTGACTTCTCTAGATTTAACTACAGCAGCACATGCAGAAAGAATTCGTCTGCTTTAGCAGATGGCTCGCTTGCAGACTCATAACTTTGTTGCATTTCAATTGCCAGTTCAGTAGCTTGAGGCCACTTGGAGAGGTACGTAGATGTGAAATCGTATAGTCTCCACTGTGCCATAAAGTCTACGTCTCGTGAAAACATTTCCATCTCTGGTTCATCGTTCGTTAAAAAGCTCAATTCAAAATAGCCATGCCATGCAAAACATCCAAAATCGAAAACTAACATTGTTTGATTGCACAGCCGATGTCTCCACATTTTTAGTTCGTTTACAAGTATAGTTTGTAGTCGTTGACGAAATTCTAAAACTTCCATTTTAATACCCTATTTTTATCTGATCAGAACCCATGGCAAATCAGTCAGGTAATATGCGCTCATTAAGTGAATTTACAATAAATAGAGCCTATTACTCCCAAACTCTACCAAACTATGGCAAGACACTTCTGCCATTTCAATTCGAAACCCCTGAACCTCAATTATCCCTTCATTTTTATCAAAACTAACCGAATACACCTGGCCAGTTTTAGGTAAAACGAATTTATAGGCGTTAATTTTTCAAAGCTTTGCGCCAAATATAACTATGACCATTACATTGTCTGAAGTAACTCAATACTCATAATTCATTATTTTAAATTAATGTTTACTCATGGATCAAAGTTAGTCTTTAATTCTGCCTAACAGTTCAATTACTTCTTGCACCACCCTATCTGGTTCATCATTTTGAGGATAATGATAGCTCTTATCAGTTAATACAGCTTTACCTTGTGGAAAAGACTCAGCCCAAGCTGAATGCAATTCGCCCCACATTTTTCGGCCTTCATCGGTAAAAAAGAGTAATGGCGGATTTTTATACTTTTTCACGGATGCAATAACGGTTACTGGAATATCTGGGATCTGTGGATAATCTGGCAATGGTCTTTTCGCCCAAAAGTCCAGATACTGGTTGGACATACCATTGGCCATATCGTCTAATTTCACTTGTGCTATTTCTTTCTCAGCTTTTGCAAGATCAATTTGGCGCATGATATCAACATCACGCTCCGAAGCAGGCTCAATCAGCATGAGGGCTGAAACCCACTCAGGGTAAGTTGCAGCGAATCGTCTTGCGGTATAAGCACCATATGAATGAGCAATATAGACGATTGGTTTTTCAACGTGTAACGCTTCAAGTAACATGAGAGCTTCGTTTGCATACTCTTCCGAGCTGTAATTTTTTCTCAATTGCGTAGAACCGCCGTTACCAACTCTTGAATAACGAATGATGCGGGCTTCCTTTGCAAACTTTTCAAAAACCGGCTCCCAATCAGACAACCCCGCAGAGCCACCAGCCTCTAAAAATACAGTATGCTTGCCACTCCCCGCGATTTCGTACTCAACATCATAGCCATTAACCTTAATAAAACTAGGCTTGGCAAACACACTTGCCGTGACAAAAAAATAGCAAAGCATCAATCCAAATTTGACTTTTCCTCCTTAACGACTAAACCTGTAGATAAACTCATTTTAAATTCACTTTTATTAATGAACCATAGCCAAGTTACTATTTTGGTTCAATTATTTTTTGTATTAAAAGCTAGAGTAATAATCTTATTCGCGGTGGTTTTTTCAGACAGCTTAATTAATTTAGTATCGACTGTAACTATGCTTCGGCACACAGCAAAAACAAGAAAGCGCGGTGTAAACACCACGCTTTCAACTAACTCAAATCTGCTTAAAACTTACCGCTTATGGCTTATGGCTTAAAGCGCTAGTCTTCACTTTCCATAAACCGTTGCAATTGGTCTTTAAGGTTCGGCGGTATACCTTTAATAACTAACGTATCAGTGGCCTCATTGTACATTACCCGTTCGCCTAAGTGTTTGCGCTCAAAACTGATGCTCACGCCGCCGCCAAGGCCAGAGAATTTAACCATACTGGTAACAGTTTTTTTATCGACCGGGAATGACTCTTCTAGGTCATAGCTTTGCTCTTTGCAAAAGCTTTCAAATGGGTTGTCGTCACCTTTGGTGAGCGTTGCTGATAACTCGCTGACGTTAGCATCTTCACCAGTAGTAACGCAGTCATTACAGTAATCAAATACTTGTTTACGCAGATCGTCTTTTTCAGATTTATCAAATTGTTGCTCTGATAAATAATCTTCAACTGCATTGAGCATTACTTGGCTTTGCTGTTTAGGATCTATGCCTTCTTCGCAACCTAAAAAGTCTAAGAAAAAGTCGGCGACTTTGCGCCCTGCTCGGCCTTTAATAAATGAGATATAACGATTGTCTTCTGCTTGGGTGTCCCACGCAGTTAAATCGATGCGTGCAGCTAGTTGCATGCGGGAAATATCTAAATGGCGTGACGAGGCTAAATCAAGCTCAGAGGTAATAGAGTAATGCTCTTTGATGTTGATCATTGCAATCAGCATATAATCGGTTGCTACGTATTGATAATGACAAAATACTAAATAGCCAGTTTCGTTAAACGCGTACTTATCAAGTTCCTCTTTAAGTACAGCTGAAGCTTGCTCTGTCATGTGCCAAAAGCCAAGCTCGCTATTGCGGTAACTTTGCATGGCTGATGCAACTACAGAGTTTTTATCACCACTAAAAGCACAGTACCCTTTACCTGGTTTGCCGTTGTATGCGTGATGAAGTTGCTCGATGAATACAGCGACTTTATCATTCACTGCCATTTCGTCATTGCGCAAATGAATTTGCGTATCGTCGTCTTTTTTGTCTACATAATGAACGACTAACTTTTTAACATCTATTGCCATCTTTGTTTTTCACGCCTCTGGTGTTAAAATGTGAGAATATAACTCTTTTATTGAACCAACTGATGCCAATCTTATCAAAATATTCTAATGATGAAGTAGAACAAATCGTCGATCAGCTCATTGATGTGTTAACTAAGCACAATGCGCCGGTTGATTTAAGTCTTATGTGTTTAGGAAATTCTATCACGCATATCTTAAAAGAGCATGTACCAACAGGGAAAAGACAAGCGGTTGCAGACAATTTTGCCAAAGCACTTGCGCAATCGGTTAAATAGACTTTATGAATTTATCGCAGCACAATCAGTTTTCGTCTAAAGCGAGTCAATTATTAAGTTGGGGGCATTTGTTTACTTTTGCCAATATCGGCTTAGTGTTGCTTATAAGTTTAAGTTACTTATTTGCTGACTCTCCTCCCACCAGCTTTATGGGTATGCTTTATATGCTAGTGACATGGCTTAGCCACACTAGTTTTATTACCTTTATTGCCTTTGTGCTGACGGTATTTCCGCTAAGTTTAATATTTCCTTACCCACGTCATATCCGCGGTATGGCAGCAATACTTGCCACCTGTGGTGCATCACTACTGACGCTTGATGCCTATGTGTATTTTAATTTAGGCTACCATTTAAGTAGCTCTGCATTACCTGAAATTATTACCTTATTATGGCATCGTTTAACCAGCTCTCCAGCGCTGACAACCCTGCTCGCTGGCGGAATTGTGATGCTTATTTTTGCATTTCAATTATTAGCAAGTAACTATACATGGCACCATTTAGCCCGCTTAAAACAATATAAATTTGCTCGTTACGCCAGCTCATTGTTATTAGTCTGTTTTGCGATGAGTCACAGTATTCATATTTGGGCTGATGCAAATTTGAAGTTTGATATTACTAAGCAAGATAATGTCTTACCCTTGTCCTACCCAACGACAGCAAAAAGTTTATTGGCAAAAAATGATTTACTTGATATTGAAAGTTACGAGCAAGCGCATAACGTAAAGGTTAATACACAAAATGTAGATTACACGGCTCCAACACCAATTGCTCGCTGTGAAGAATTTACTGCTGCGACAGTCGATATTTTAGTGTTTAGCTCTGCGCCTGCGTTAACTAATTTTGCTAAACAGCACAAAAATTTAAATAAAACCGAGCAGCTTTTACAACCCGTTCATCATCAAGATGTGCTATTTAGCTTGATTTACGGTTTACCTGCATACTACAAGCCAGCCTTAATGACAGAGCAAACATTGCCGGTGTGGCAAAGTAATCGTCGTAGTATTAGTGTCAGTGGCTTTAATGATTTTAACTATATCAATAGTACAACAGCGGGTGATGCAGCAATTCGTATCATTAACGCCGATGAAAACACTGCGCTTCGTGAGGGAGTCAATCAAGTATTTGCATTTAGTTTAGCCGATGTTGATCACGGTATTGTGAGTGCTTCATCTTTATACAGCACGGATAGAAAAGTAACCCGTACTGAAGGCTTGATCCAACCAAGCGATTTAATTGCCACAAGCGTTGGCCAATATTTAAATTGTGCTGATATCGCAAAGCAAAGCATGCTAGGCGTTAATTTGTATAACAAAAAAGGCGATATGGGCGTTAATTATTCGCAAGGCGTATTTATTGCCTATAAGAAAGACCGTATTACATTAATTGATTCTGATGGTAATTATAAAAATATCTCTGCTGCACAAGGCTTTTCAATAGAGCAAGGTTTAGATATTCCGTTTTTAGCACAAAGCATTAAAAAGCTAAAAACCTTTACCGAATAACTGCTACTGGCAATTTACCCAAGTTAGGTTATAGTTTTCATATATGATTATGCCCTAACTAGGGAAGGCTAGCGTAATGAAACTGTGTACTCTTTTCGTTATTTTTATTAGTTTGCTATTTGTTGCTGATCAGGCGGCTTCCGCAGATCAATATTACAAGTGCGTAACCGACAGAGGCACTACATTTAGCCAATTCCCCTGTGGCGGGCAGGCAACGCAACATAAAATAGCAGTGTCGCCCAACGTCACTCCGGCTACTGTAAATCATGTCAAAGCGCTTAACTCCCTTGAGCGTGAACAAATTATTCGTAATCTCAACGCTGAGATACGCAGTGTTAAATATAAACTCGCCATTTTGAGTCGTGACCGTGATCGCGCTGAATACGAGCAACTGCAAAGGCTAAATCGTTTAATGAGTGATGATGATAAAAAAAAGCTGAGTAAAGAGATAAAAAAGCAGCTAAAAGTGATCAATAAAACGTTTGCCAAAAACACCAAAACGACCACCAAACAGCTCTCCGCACTCGAAAAAAAACTGAAACGTTATGAATAAACTATTGGGTTTTACCAATATATAGCATACTCTTAACATGTGTAGAGCATATACTCTACAGGTCATTTTGGAGTACCCGTTCATGCAACCACAAAACATTGCCGAGCTAATTTTAAATGGCTTTAAAAAGCATTATAAATTATTTCAGCAGATCACCGCACAAGCACCTCTGGCATTTGCAAATAAAAACTGGACAAAAATGCACGACATTAGTCGCTTGCGGATCACTTATTACGATGATCGGGTTAACGAAACCACCCAGCAACTACAAAATCAGCAATTAGCCAATCAATTGGATGAATCACTCTGGCTGCAAACAAAACAAATCTACCAGCACTTTTTAACGTTTCATCCACAAGCAGAATTAGCCGAAACATTTTATAACTCTGTGTTTTGCCGCTTATTTCATCGACGTTATTTTAATAATGATTTTATTTTTGTAAAAGCCACCTTGGCAGATGCTCCTGCGCTTCCTGTAGAAGCAGAATACCGCAGCTACTTTCCTGTTGTAGACGGCTTAAAGCCCACTATCCGTAAAATAATTAATCAATTTGATTTTAAAGCCGATTTTGTTAATTTAGAGCGCGATATACGACTTTTAGTAAAAGCGTTTTATAAACAAGCACCCGACACCCATCACCGTGCGTGGCAAATGCGCTTTGACATATTACAAACGCCGTTTTATCGCAACAAAGCAGCCTATATTGTCGGCCGTGTAGTATCACAAAGTGGTGTGCAGCCATTTATTATTGCGGTGTTACATCATCAAGAGCAAGGTCTGTATCTCGATGCTTTACTGACTAACTCATCGCAAATGCGGGTTATTTTTGGCTTTGCTCGTGCTTATTTTATGGTTGAAACCCACGCTCCTTCCGCATTAGTTCGGTTTTTAAACCAACTAATGCCCAACAAAACCTTAGCAGAGCTTTACAATGCCATTGGCTTTCATAAACAAGGTAAAACCGAGTTCTATCGCGAGTTTTTAACCCATTTACAACGCTCCAGTGATGATTTTGTGATTGCCCCTGGCACACCGGGCATGGTGATGATGGTATTTACCCTACCTTCATTTGATTATGTATTTAAAATAATTAAAGACAAATTTGGTGAAAGTAAACCATTTGGCCGCGATACCGTTCTCAAACGCTACCAATTAGTTAAAAGCCATGATCGGGTTGGTCGTATGGCAGATACCATAGAGTATTCTAACGTCGTATTCCCTGTTGCGCGTTTTAACGCTACATTGCTTGCACAGCTTAAACAAACTATTGGTTCATCAATGATCATCGAAGGCGACTTACTGATCATCAAACATATGTATATTGAGCGACGCATGACGCCACTGAATTTATATTTAGAAAAAGCTAATACTGAAGATGCCGCTGTTGCCATTGCAGAATATGGCCAAGCACTCAAGGAAATGATCGCCGTTAATATTTTCCCAGGCGATATGTTGCTTAAAAACTTTGGTGTCAGTAAACACAAACGCATTATTTTTTATGATTATGATGAAGTGCAATATTTAACAGACATGAACTTTAGAGCACTGCCTAAAGCCAAAAGTTATGATGACTACTTAACCAATGAGCAAAGTTACTCTGTGGCACCACAAGATGTATTTCCAGAGCAGTTATGCACTTTTGTAATGCCGAACCCGCAATACAAAGCAGTTTTCAGCCAAACACATCCAGAACTATTAGACGTCGCATTTTGGCAGCAAGCGCAACGAAATATAAAAGCAGGGGTCGTTAGCCATATCTACCCTTATCCAGCAGCGCAGCGTTTTATCCATCAATGGTAGACGAAAGGACACACAATGAATATCAGTAAAATAGATTTAAACTTACTCGTTTATCTCGACACATTATTACGCGAATGTAATGTTACTCGCGCCGCAAACCAGCTTAGCATTACACAGCCGGCAATGAGTAATGGTTTAAAACGTTTACGTAACCTGTTTAACGATCCGATCTTAGTACGCACCAGTGATGGTATGGTGCCCACTGAACGAGCTATTGAATTGCAGCCGGTGATCCGTGGCATCTTAATGACATTAGAAGAAACGCTTGCACCAAACCGTGAATTTGAGGCCAGCCAAAGCAAACGGGTATTTAGGATTATGGCCAGTGACTATGCTGCCAGCACCTTAGCACCTAAGCTACTGAGTAAATTACACGATGAAGCGCCGGATACCACACTCGATATTCTCACTCCAAGTGATGTTACTTTTCATGATGTAGAAAACGGTAAAGTTGATATGGCAATAAATCGTTTCGAAAACCTACCGCAGTCGTTTCATCACAAACGTATTTGGAAAGATAGCTTTTGTTGTTTAGTAAAAGCTGACAACCCGATCATTGAAAATTTTAGCCTCGATAGTTATTTAAAAGCTCGGCATATTTGGGTAAGTAAAACAGGTTTTGGTGTCGGGGTTGGTATGGATCCTAAAGACGTACAAAAACTTGGCTGGGTTGATGAAGCGCTCGCCCACTTTGGTAAACACCGAAATATTGCCACATTCACCCGTAATTACCACGTTGCAATACATCTAGCGAAAGAGAAGAACCTAATTGCGACACTCCCTTCAAAAGCCGCTAATATTTATTTAGATGATCATGGTTTGCAAATTCTGGAGCCTCCCTTCCCTATACCACCATTTGAGTTAGATATGATTTGGAGCCCATTACTTCACAGAGATGCCAGTCATATTTGGTTACGCCAAAAAGTAGCCGAAGTTGCAGATGAATTAAAGTAACGCTCTTACAAAAGCCCTGTAAAATTTGCTTACTGGTATTTTCAAGTAAGCAAACATCAATTTAAAAGTATTAATAATCATGATGTTAAAATAATTTAAAAATGGAATGGCAATTGCTTTAAGTTACTTGAACTTTAATATTCATTTAACTTAAAGAGGTCAATATTATGAATGCCCAGCAAGGAAACGAAGTAAATCATATCACTGACATTATCCAAGTAATGAACAGCGGCATCGACTTTTATGAAAAGGCGCAGGAAAAAGTACAAGATCCAGCCATTGGTGCGCTATTTCAGCGTATGATAGACGCACGTAAAGTCAGCGTTGAAAACTTACAGCCTTACGCTATTAATCAGCAAGGTGAACGAGAAGATGGTTCGTCTTTTGCTGTTGAAGCTCGCCGAGCATATACCGCACTGATCACAAAATTTAGTGCCAACAACGACCAAATTTATGTCAAAGAGCTTGAAGAAGTGGAAGATAAAACACTTGAAGAAATTAAAGCTGCCATGAAAAAACCACAACCGCACGATTGTGAAGCCGCCCTCGCTAAAGTATTACTGACCATGCAAAGCTGTCATACGGAGATGAGCCGTATGCAGAAGCATTAACCACAATGCTTAAATGAAAGCCCAGCCACGCGCTGGGCTTTTTTATGCTCATAATTATAGTTAAATGATTTTTATAACAAAATAATGCAAATAATTAATAAAAATAGCATATTTATTTAACCACAGCATGATTTTAATCGTCTAGGCTTATTAATAGGTACCTACTATCCCGCTGTGGCGCCGCAGCATTTTATCAAAAATAACAAGGTTCCATTATGAGAAATAAACAACATGTAAACCCACAAAACGCTGACGTTGATATGACGCCGATGCTTGATATTGTATTTATACTTTTAATATTTTTTATTGTTACAACTTCATTTGTAAAACCTGTGGCAATAGAGCTGCAACGGCCTGTAGATAAACCCAGTATTGATAAACAAACTAAAAGTGCTCATTTTAGTATTGACCAAAGCAATGCGGTGTATTTTGCGGGGCGATTAATTGACTTAAACCAAGTTGCCACTAACCTTGCGATGTTTGCTGCGAAGTATAATATCGCCACAGTACAAATAGCCGCTGACGAAAACAGTACGCATCAAACTTTAATGACAGTAATGAATAATATCAAAGAGTATGATAACTACCCCATTGCACTCACATCACACTAAAAGCAAAAAAAGGGCCAGACGGCCCTTCAAAACTAAATAACGTAGGAGAAGTTATTTTTAGAATCGGTATTCAGCACCTACATAGTAGTAAGCACCGTTAAAACCAAATGGTGCTGAACGGCGTGAGTACTCAAATACACCGGTTGAACTGATAATAGTATTACCAGAAGCATCAACAATTGTGCCTGAGCGAGAATTACCTATGGTATTTTTATCAGGGTAAACGTCAAATAAATTGTTTGCACCAATATTTAGTGACAAGTTGTCTGTGACAAAATAATTTACTTTTATATCGGTAAGAATTTCAGCGCCGTAAGTCTGGCGACCGCCATCTTCAACCGTGTATTCGCCATAACGATTGAGCGATAAGTTTACCGTCCAATCTTCAAGGCGATATAATGCACTTAAGTTTACTCTGTCTTGTGGTTGCCATTCTTCGATGATTGAGGTTTCTTGCGAAGAAAATACATCTTCGACAGGGATCGTTTCCAAACCACTGCCCGCAGGAGTAAATAAATCAACCACATCGGTTTCAGTAAAGTTAGCCGCTAATGTAAAATCTAGGGTACCACCTAAGCCTTCCGTGTTCCATGTCGCAACAAAATCCACACCTTGCGTTTCGGTATCTGCACCATTTAAGAAAAACTGCCCTGCACCTGCGCCAGAACTAACCAATGCAGCATCTAGCGTTGATGACAACCCTTTACCTAAACGGTTACTGATCACAATACGGTCGTCAATATCAATTGAATAATAATCAACGGTAACATTAATATTATCCGTCACGTTATACACAATACCTAAGCTCATGTTTTGTGACTTTTCTTCTTTAAGTTTTGGAATACCAATACTCTGTGCAAGTGTGCTGTCGTTTCTAAAAGTACCAACTTCTTCTGCAATTAGATCGCCATTAGGACCAACTACAAACTGGGTACTGATATTATTGAAATACAATTGCTGCATTGATGGTGCTCTAAAACCAGTACTCACCGCACCGCGCAGTGAAACGTCATCAGTCACCGACCAGTTACCCGCTAACTTAAAGTTAACCGTATCACCAAAGCCTTTGTAGTTATCGTAACGCAGTGCGCCAGAGATAATTACATCATCAATAATGTAAGTTTCAGCATCAAGGTAAAACGAAATCACATCACGTGATTCATCCACAGAAGATTCCGGCGATGAACCACCAAAACCTTGAGTACCACCTGCTGCATTTTCGCTGCCAATACCACCGCTCATACCATCGTAAATATTAACACCATTATTAGTATCATAATCACGGTAAGCGTATTCACTGCCTTCTAAAATACGATATTCATCGGTGCGAAGCTCGGCACCCATTGCCAGTGAAAAATTATCATAGTCTTGTGTAAAATCAAGATTGATTGTTTGCAGTGATAACTCCATGCCATACGCATACGCTTGGCGAGGAATAGTGGCACGAATATCATCAGCACTTAAACCTTGATCATAACGTAATAAATTAGCGTATGAACCATTGATAGTGTCACTAGTGGTATAATCGATGCTGTTTTCACCATAGGTGTATGACAGGTCAAGACTAGAGCTATTATCAAACTCTTTTTTAAAGCCAAAGTTATACGATATATCATCAATGGTGGTGTTGATCATTGGCAAGAAGCCCATCGGGATCACCGCATCACCATCTTGTAAAACAGGGTTGCCATCAGCATTGGCATTATGACGGAAGAACGCGGCTGATTCGTTATCTCGGGTTGAATAAGTAATAAAGCCATAGAGCTCACCACCAGCAAGTTCATAACCGGTATTCACCGTTAAAGCAAATTGTTGCGAGTCTGCATCACCAATTCTAAACGTATCACGTGGTGCAGTCAGCTCACGAGGATCGCCCGCTAACAGCGTGCCATCATCAAGCTCTGTGCAACCATAAAACTGGCAAGAGCCATGTAAACCGGCACGATTTGTAGGTGCACGGTCGCGGTAGTTGACAGTGGTATTTAAATAACCATCGTCGCCTAGCGCAAAGCCTTTATTAAAATCAACCGTAACGGTTTCGCCATCACCTTCAGAATACTGGCCATAGTTAACTGCGGCTTTACCGCCTTCATCAGCATCTTTTAATACGATGTTGATAACACCCGCAATCGCATCTGAACCATATTGTGCAGCCGCACCATCACGTAGCACTTCGATACGTTTAATTGCAGCAGCTGGGATCGCATTCATATCTGTACCTGCAGTACCACGACCTACAGATGTATTAATATGGATAATGCTGGCTTGGTGACGACGTTTACCATTGATAAGTACTAATGTTTGATCTGGCCCTAAGCCACGTAAAGTGGCAGGTCGTAGTGCATCAGTACCATCACTGATCGATGAACTTGAAAAGTTAAAAGACGGTGCGATAGCTTGTAACATACGGCCGACTTCTGTTTGTCCGGTATTTTCTAGCGCTTCAGCACTTAAAATATCAACAGGTACGGGTAAGTCTTCGACCGAACGCCCTGCTACACGGCTACCAACGATGGCGATTTTTTCAATATTTTCTTGAGCGGCTTGTTCTTGTGCATTAGCAACTTGGCTATTGGTTGCCATTAAAAGTGGTATTACAGCAGCACTGACCCCTGAAAGCTTTCTCATGTTGTTATCATTCCTATTGATTTGTTTGAGTTTTATACTCAGTAAACCATTTTGATCAACAACCGCATCGAGTTCAGTATTTTTCAGCATTGTACTAAGCGCTTCTAACTGAGTGTAATAACCATACACTGATTGAGCTTGGTATTGTTTTGCTAAGTCAAACGAAAAAACCACGGTTTGTTCTGTTTGTTTTGCAAACTCTATCAATGCTTGATCTGCTCGCTGCGCTTTTATATCAAATTGTACCATCTGTGGATTTGCAGCCTCAGCCTGAACATTTAGGCTAAATACTAAAGGTGCTAATACAATTAACCCACAAATTGGATACGTTTGGTTACTGCGCAACTTATACAAACAGTTGAGAAAGAATAATCCGCTATGCAATCCTATTTTTTTATTAATTATTTTTTTACTTTTTATATTTACCATTGTAACTTCTGACACTTTAAATCAAAGAGCAAGCATAAGCTTAGCTGTGATCACCGTGTTTTAGGCTTACGATATGTTCACCTAAACGTTCATGCTCAATGGCTAAATTGATGCGCAGGCTATCAAGTAAACCGATAATATCACCGGCTTTAAACACCCCAGCCACTTTTAAAGAAGCTAATGCAGGATCAGCAAGTTCAAAACGCGTTGCGGTATAGCGACTCACTTCTTGCAGTGCTTCGCTTAACGACTCGCCATTAAAAATTAGCATACCTTGTTGCCATGCCAGATCCCGTTGTACATCATCTTGTGTTAACCGTTTGATTGGCTTAGTAATGCTTTCTTTAATTAATGCTTTTTCGCCAGAGATAACAATACTAGCATTAATTTTTTTCACACTGTCGGTATCATTACTAGCACTTTGCAATTGAACAAAATCATCAGCATTTACTGCAACCGAAGGATCCGTGATCATCACTTTACCCTCAGTAACAACCAACTCAAGATCCGATGCTGCATTACGTTGCACATTAAAAACAGTCCCCAGTGCGGTAAATGACTTATCGCCCGCCATCACCGTAAATGGACGTGCGGCATCTTTAGCAACATTAAAACGCCCTTCGCCTCGACTTAAAATCAGTTGTCGGCGGTTTTTTGTATACGCAACTTCTAATAAGCTATTGGTATTTAATTGCACTATCGTACTATCTGGTAGCACAAACGTTGCTTGCTCACCGACTTTAGTACGGTAAATTTTACTGTACTTGGCTTGTTCTTGTGGTGTTGTTGGCCACTGTTCAATACCAACAAATATAAAGCTGGCAACTAGCAATGCGGCAAAGACACTTGCCGCAATCGAAAAATTAATTTCTCTGCGGGCAGGCTTATTGATGCTATTTTTATTGGGAAATAAGCTACTCAACTCATTTAATACGCTCAGTTCATCCCATAACTGGGCTAACTCAAATACCGCATCTTGATGAGCTTTATTTTGTTGCACCCAGTGCTGAAATTGCATACGTTCTTGCTTTGATAAGCCCCTATCCATAGCACTTATCCAACGACTGGCATCTGCTTGAATAGCATCTTTAGACGAAAATTGATGAATATTACTCATTTTCCCACCCTCCTGGCAGGTTCAATAGTGGCACTGCTGTGCTCACCTAACTGCTCATGTTGCTGCATGTAGCGCATAGATTGTAACAGACCTTTGGCAATATGTTTTTCAACCGTACTTTCACTTAACTTCATTTGCGCTGCGATTTCTTTTTGGCTCATGCCATATACTTTCTTTAAAATAAAACATTTTCGCACTGGCTGGCTTAGTTGCTCAGTAGCACGGCAAAACAGTAAAAAGCGCTCTTTTGAGGTCACTTCATCCTCAAGCTGCATAGATCGCAACGACTGCTGATAATCATCAGAGGTATCTAATGAATCGCAATGCTGATTATCCCATTTAGCAATATGGTTAAGCGCCAAATGCTTGGCAGTCTTTAGCATATAACTGCGCGTATATTTAATATCTTGTTTTAAATCAGCCTGATAGCTCTTAACAAAGGTTTCTTGTACTATATCTTCCACGTCATCTGGTTGTACAATCCGCGAAACAAAACGTCGCAACTGTGAAGACAGATCAATAAATGTTGTAGATAATGTCGGCTTGCGCGTCATTATTAACTTTACCCTTGCTATTATTATTACGCCTAGGGTACGAGTTTTAGCGCCAATTACAAGGCAATTTGTTAATTTTGTGGTTATTAAAGCAGTTTCGCTAACAAAGCACTTACAGCACGTCATAATTAAGCTATTGTCATACAAAACAATGACTTCATTATTTTATAAACAGCTTTATTGCGGGGCGCATAAAAGCGCTCAATTATTTAGTTATTAAACTAAATTACGCTTTAAAAACCACGGTTGCTGCGACTTGGTTCATATAGCCCTAATATGTTCTACACTCTTTAAAATGCAATGAAAAAAATAAACACCAGCATATACCTGTAAAAATTTAAGGTATACACTCGTATTTAACTAAGCTAAATGGATTAAGCACCACGTAAGTCAAGCTGATGATAAAATCAACAGAATGTCATGCTATTAGCTTATAAAATGTTACATATTATTTATACTTAACAATTGGAACTGTGGAGTAACCATGCGTCTGTCTTTCGCACCATCAAAATTATCTTTATTCTTATTTACCTCGGCTTCGTTGTTTCTACAAGGTTGTAGTGAAGCACCTAAAGCCGAACAAGCAGCAATGCATCCAGCAGCTGTGGCAACAACCATAGCAACCTATGAAGATGCCCCATTCACTATTGAACTACCGGCAACCTTATCAGGTTCTAAAGAAGTTCAAGTACGTGCCAGAGTAACGGGGATCCTAGAATCTCGTAACTTTGATGAAGGCCAGACAGTTAAGCAAGGTCAGTCACTTTTCACTGTGGATTTAGCCCCCTATCAATTGGCGGTTGAAAGCGCGCAAGCAGCTCTTAATGGTGCAAAAGCATCTTTAGTGCAAGCCGAACGTGAAGTGAAACGATTAGCCAAACTACGTGCTGAGAAATCAGTCTCACAACGGGATTATGATAACGCCAGCTCCACCCAAGATATTGCTAACACGACGTTAGAGGCCGCGAAAGTTGCATTAAAAGAAGCCCAACTGAATTTAGAATATGCGCAAGTAAAAGCACCTGTCGCTGGAGTGGTGGGCCGTGAATTTGTGTCGGTAGGTACTTTTGTATCAGGTCCCGATCTATTATTAACGCAAATTACCCAGTTTGATCCTATTCGTTTACGATTTGGTATTTCTGAGCGTGAACAATTACAAATGCGTCAAGATGTTGCAAATGGCTCATTATCGCTGCCAGAAAAAGGTCAGTGGCACACGAGCATTAAATTGCAAGACGGTTCACTCTCCAATAAAAGTGGCAAAGTTAACTTCTCCGATGTACGTATTAATCCAAATACCGGCACCAGCGAACTACAAGCAATTATCCCCAACACTGATTTTGAACTTCGCCCAGGTCAATTTGTGCGAGTGATGTTAAGTGGTGCGGTACGCAAAAATGCATTTGTAATACCACAACGTGCGGTACTTGATAATGGCACTGGTAAATTTGTTTATGTAGTCGCTAAAAATGAACAAGGCGGCACGATTGCGCGCCCAGCTCCCGTTGAAGTAGGTGAGTGGATCCAAAAGCCAGATAATCAAGGTGATAAAAACTTTTGGTTGATTAAATCAGGCATACAGCAAGGCGATGAAGTGATCATCGATGGTATGGCAAAGATTTTCTTTCCAGGCATGCCAGTGGCCGTTAACAATGCAACAAACAACGTAAGCGCAGAATAGGCGCAGGGAGTTTTATGTTTTCTCGTTATTTTATCGACAGACCTATTTTTGCGTTTGTGATCTCAATTGTTATTGTGCTGGCGGGCCTGGCTGCCATGCGCAGCTTGCCGATCGCCCAATACCCTGAAATTGCCCCACCCGTTGTGCAAGTGACAGCAGCCTATCCGGGTGCGTCGGCTGAAGTACTCGAACAAACCGTAGCCGCGCCGATTGAAAATGCGATTACCGGTGTTGAAGGCATGATGTATATGTCTTCAACCTCGACCAGCTCTGGTGCAACAACCATTGAAATAACGTTTGAAATTGGCACCGATATTGACCAAGCAGCAGTTAACGTCAATAACCGTGTAAAGCAAGTTGAAGCTCGTTTACCTGAAGAAACACGGCGCCAAGGCGTGGTGGTGCAAAAAGGTTCATCGAGTTTTTTGCAAGTTCATGCGTTTTATTCACCGGACGGCACTCGTGATAGTCTATGGACTTCAAACTATGTCACCCTGAATATTTTAGACCGTATTAAACGTGTTCCTGGTACAACGAGTGTACAAATTTTTGGTGCGAAAGATTACGCCATGCGTATTTGGCTGCGCCCTGATGTAATGAGTCAGCTCGGTGTTACTGTTGAAGAAGTCGCAGGGGCAGTTCGCAGCCAAAACTCTCAATATGCAGCCGGTTCGATTGGTGCAACCCCCACTTCACAATCAGCGCAAGAGCTGGTTTACAGTGTTACCGCTCAAGGGCGTTTATCAGAGCCTGAACAATTTGAAGAAATCATTATTCGTTCAAACCTTGATGGCAGTAGCTTACGTTTAAAAGACATTGCCCGTGTTGAACTTGGTGCAAAAGATTATAACTTCAGAGGCACTATCAACGGCAAAGAAGCTGTACTATTAGGTATTTTCCTACAACCTGGTGCCAATGCACTTGATGTAGCAGCAGAAGTTAATGGCGTATTAGCAGAGTTAACTCAGCAATTTCCCACTGGACTTGCTCACTTAAATTCGTACGATACCACCCGTTTTGTTGAAGTCTCGATCCGCGAAGTAGTGAAAACACTACTTGAAGCAATGGTACTGGTTTTCTTAGTGGTGTTCTTATTTTTACAAAATTGGCGCGCCACACTGATCCCAACTCTTGCCGTACCGGTGTCATTACTTGGTACGTTTGCTGGCATGTATATGCTTGGTTATTCTATTAACTCATTGACTTTATTTGGTATGGTACTGTCTATTGGTATCGTAGTGGATGACGCCATAGTGGTACTTGAAAACGTAGAGCGTATCATGCACGAAGAGCATGTGAGCGCCCATGAAGCCGCAATAAAAGCGATGAAAGAAGTATCAGGACCTGTTGTTGCTATTGTTCTAGTACTTTGCTCAGTGTTTGTGCCAATTGCATTTCTAGGTGGCTTAACTGGCGAACTATTCCGTCAGTTTGCGATCACCATTTCAATTGCTGTGAGCTTATCTGGCATAGTTGCACTAACAATGACCCCTGCTTTATGTGTGCTTATTTTAAAACAAGAGCATAAACAAACCGCAAGCTTCTTTTTATGGTTCAACCGTGTATTTACTAAAATAACCAGTAAGTATGTGGGTGCTGTTGGTTTTATGGTGCGCCGAGGAGCATTAGGTTTATTGCTGATGATTGGTATGGTGTCAATTACCATTGGCCTTTGGAAAAGCACTCCAGGTTCATTAGTGCCTGATGAAGACCAAGGCTACTATATTTCAGCTATTTTCTTACCTGACGGCTCATCCCTTGAGCGTACAGAAAAAGTAGTAGCTGAAGTTATTAGCGCCGTACAATCTAATCCTGCCAATGAAAATGTGGTGGCATTTACAGGCTTTGATTTTATTGGCGGCGGTTATAAAAACAGTGCAGCCACCTTATTCGTCACCCAAAAACATTGGGATGAACGAGAGGTTGATACTAAAAGTTTGGTTAATGAGCTGTTTATGAAAACTGCGCATATCAACGAAGCACTTGTTTTAGCGTTTAACCCCCCTGCTATTTTTGGTTTAGGGAGCACTGGCGGATTTGAATTTTATATTCAAAACAAAGGCGCAGGTGGCCCAGAAAAACTGCAACAAGCCATGGGTTTAATGATGGCTGAAGCACAAAAAAGCCCTATTTTAAGTGGCCTACAAACGTTGTGGCGACCAAATGCACCGCAACTTAAAGTTGATGTAGATCGTGAACAAGCCCGCGCAATGGGCATTGAAATTGACGATGCCTTTACAGCCCTTGCCGGCACACTGGGTACTTATTATGTGAACGACTTCAATAAGTTTGGCCGAGCTTGGCAAGTACTCATGTCAGCAGAAGCTGAATTTAGAATGAAGCCTGATGACATTGGACGAATTTATGTAAAAAACAGTCAAGGTACTATGGTCCCTATGTCTGCGTTTACTAATATTGAATATAGCCGCGGACCAGAAAATCTAAATCGTTATAATAACTTGCCTGCGGTAAAACTGCTCGGTAATGCTGCACCCGGTTACAGCTCTGGCCAAGCAATTGCTGAAGTTGAACGTATTGCAAAAGCAGTATTACCACCGGATATGACCTACGACTGGACCGGCTCTGCGTATCAAGAAAAACGCAGCTCAGGTACCACAGGAATTGCTTTAGGCCTTGCGGTGATCATGGTTTTCTTAATCCTTGCAGCACTATATGAGCGTTGGTCATTGCCACTATCGGTGATGCTAGCATTGCCATTTGGAACCTTTGGCGCATTGGTATCAATCTGGTTAGTAGGCATGACTAACGATGTGTACTTCCAAATCGGCTTAGTGACCTTACTTGGTTTAGCCAGTAAAAATGCCATTTTGATTGTTGAATATGCATTGATGAAACATCAACAAGGTTGGAGCGCAAGCGCTGCAGCACTTGAAGCTGCCCGCCTTCGATTTAGACCCATCATCATGACTTCGATGGCCTTTATTTTAGGTGTAGTGCCATTAGTATTGAGCTCAGGCGCCGGTGCAGGTGCACGTCATAGCGTTGGTACTGGCGTTATGGGCGGCATGATGGCAGCAACCTTCCTTGCCGTGTTCTTTGTACCACTGTTCTTTTATTGGTTAACTGAGCGCAAACTTACTGAAAAACGCTCGCGAGCAGATTTATCCGATGAAATTGCAAGCCACCACAAGCGTGAACATGTCGACACCCAAGAGGGTAATTTATGATTTAAGCTCAGCTACAAAAATATAAGGGCAAACAGTGGTTTGCCCTTTTTTATGGTAATTTGATAACTAGCAATTTTATACTGTCGGCGCTACTATTAAACTATTGCGTCGAGGAGCCTTATGATGAATAGTGAAAAATTAACCGAGTTTGAGCAGTACTTTCAGATTGATGAAAGTAATCGAGTAAATTTATTTGCTGTTGACGATAGCAAAGTGCCTACTACCTTAGCGCAACTAGAAGCAGATATCCCACCGTTATTTAAATTGGCCAATGAGGTTAGTGAATTAGAGCAAAGCTCGTTAAGACCATTGCGTAGCCTTGGTGATTTGGCACAAGAGCTTGCCGTATTTTTACAAGCACAATCGCGTAAAATCGACTTGATCATGAGCCATATATTAGCCTCAGAGCAGCCCGAAGATAACGCCATTTATTGTGATAGCTACGGCGGTGGCGGTGTCAAACTAACCGATACAAAAGTCTACTCTATTGGCCAAGCATTTCGCACTAAATTATTTTTACAGCATGAAGCCTCTGCTATTTATTGTTACACCGAGGTAGTTGCGGTTAATAAGATTGACGATGAACACTACCAATACACCCTACTTTTTAAAGCCATCCGCGATACTGATCAAGAACTTGTGGTACGTGCTAGTTTACATGCACAAACCAGACAACTGAAAAAGCGTCAGCTGCTGCAACATGAAAGCGATAACTTTGATAACCAAGACACAACAGAGCCAACAAAACCAGAATAATATAGATACTAGCAACCCTCATTTTGAAGTGGCTTGGCTATAGTTGAAATGCTAAACTAATAGCACCTTTGTTTGTTTATTAAATTCATGAACTTTAGACTTTTACCCGAATGGGCTGAGCAAGACGCCGTTATGCTCACTTGGCCACACCAAGCCACTGATTGGTGCGACAATTTAACCGCTGTAGAGCCTGTATACGTGCAATTATGTCAGCATATTTGTAATGCAGAGCAATTAGTGATCATCGCTCATGATGAAGCCTTAAAAACACACATTAGCCAATTATTGCGCAACAACGCTGTTGATTTGAGCCGCGTGCATTTTGTTGTTACTCCCTGTAACGATACGTGGGCACGTGATCATGGCCCATTAACCTGCGCCGCAGTTGCTGATAATAGCCAACTAAAAATTGTTGATTTTATCTTTAATGGCTGGGGTAATAAATTTACCAGTGAATTAGATAATAAAATTAATGCGGTACTGGTTAAACAACTTGCCGATACGCGCAATCAATACCAAGCGCTTGATTTAGTTCTTGAAGGTGGCGGTGTAGAGATTGATCAACACGGTGTACTATTGACCACCAGTGAATGTTTGCTTAATCCAAATCGTAATCCAAATCTAACCCAACAAGACATTGAACAGTGCTTGCGTGAACAACTTGGCGCCACCGACTTTTTATGGGTTGATCATGGCTATTTAGCCGGTGACGATACCGACAGTCATATCGACACTTTAGTGCGTTTTGCGCCTAATGATACCTTAGTGTATGTAAAGTGTGATGATAAAAATGACCAACACTTCAGCGCTCTTGATGCCATGGAAAAGCAGTTACAAGGTTTTAAAACAACAACAGGTAAACCTTATACCTTAATTGATTTACCATGGCCAAAAGCCGTATTTAATGATGATGGCGACAGGTTACCTGCCACCTACGCAAATTATTTAATCATTAATGGAGCTGTACTTGTGCCTATTTATGCTGATGCCAATGACGAATTAGCCTTAGCACAAATTCAAACGGCCTACCCTGAGCATCAAATAATAGGCGTAAACTGCTTACCAATTATTCATCAATTTGGTAGTTTACACTGCATTACTATGCAATTACCCCGTGGATTTTTAGCTGGAGCATCATTATGAGCAGCCCTGCAAATTTAACCGTTGCCTTAGTGCAGCAAAGTAACAGTGATAATGCCGCACAAAACATGGCAAAATCAATTGCCGGTATTCGCGATGCCGCAAGCCAAGGCGCACAACTGGTGGTGTTACAAGAATTACATCGCAGTCTGTACTTTTGTCAAACCGAAGATGTTGATGTATTTGATTTGGCAGAGACTATTCCTGGCCCAAGTAGCGACACTTTAGCTGAGCTTGCAAAAGAATTAAGCATTGTTATTGTTGCCTCTTTATTTGAAAAACGTGCCACAGGGCTTTATCACAATACTGCGGTAGTGCTTGAAAAAGACGGCACAATTGCGGGTAAATACCGTAAAATGCATATCCCTGACGATCCAGGCTTTTACGAAAAGTTTTATTTCACTCCGGGTGATTTAGGTTTCGAACCAATTCAAACTTCTGTCGGCAAACTTGGTGTCTTAGTGTGTTGGGATCAATGGTTTCCAGAGGCTGCGCGTTTAATGGCAATGGCCGGTGCTGAACTATTAATTTACCCAACCGCAATTGGCTGGGATCCACGTGATGACGAAGGCGAGAAAACACGTCAAAAAGATGCGTGGGTAATATCGCAACGCGCACATGCGGTTGCCAATGGCGTACCCGTGATTAGTTGTAATCGTGTCGGTCATGAAAGTGATCCAAGTGGTCAAAGTGAAGGTATTCAATTTTGGGGTAACTCGTTTATAGCGGGTCCTCAAGGTGAACTGCTAGCAGAAGCCAACAACACTGATGAGCAACTGTTACTTGTTGAACTTGATCAAAAGCGTTCTGAAAATGTAAGACGCATTTGGCCGTACCTACGCGACCGTCGTATAGATCATTACCACGATTTAACCAAAATATATCGCGATTAAGAATAAATTAGCGCCTCAGTTGAGGCGCATTAAAGGAGTAGTAAATGGCGTTTGCGCAATGGGCAGCCTTGCCTTGGGTAAAATCTCAAAAAGATAAAATTCAATGGGGGCAACTCACTGGCAGTGGTTTAAGTATTGCCATTGCACAAGGAGTTAAACAACAAGCTGGCTTAGTGCTTATTGTTACCCCTGATACACCCAGTGCATTGCGCCTTGAAACAGAGTTGGAGTGCTTGCTCCCCGAGCATCCAGTAATGATATTCCCTGATTGGGAAACGTTGCCTTACGATCATTTCTCACCCCATCAAGATATAATTTCATCGCGCTTAGCCACCTTAAATACTTTAAAAAAAGAACAACAAAGTGTATTAATTGTGCCTGTGTCTACCTTGATGCTACGTACCGCCCCTGCTTCGTTTATTTATGGTTCAACCATTAATTTTAAAGTCGGTGATATTCTCGATACCCACAAACTTCGCAGTAACTTAGAGCAAGCAGGCTATTTACATGTGCAACAAGTCATGGAGCATGGTGAATACGCCATTCGTGGCTCGATTGTTGATTTATACCCAATGGGCAGTCCGCATCCATTTAGACTCGATTTTCTTGATGACGAACTTGATACCATTCGTTTATTTGATGTTGAAAGCCAACGCTCGGATGAAAAAGTCGATAAAATTGAATTACTACCTGCTCATGAGTTCCCTACCAACGAAGCCGATGTTGAACGATTTAGAATAAACTACCGTGAAAAATTTGGTGCCAGCTCATCGCAAGATTCCGTGTATATGCAAGTGACCAAAGGCAATTGGCCTGCTGGTATCGAATATTATATGCCGCTGTTTTTTGAGCAATTAGCCACTATCTTTGATTACCTGCCAGATACTGCAACAGTGATGCAACTGGGAGATTTAGAAGATGCTGCGGAGCATTTTTGGCATGATATTAATGTGCGTTATGAAAACCGTCGAGTCGATCCACTGCGCCCGTTACTTGAGCCAGTTGCACTTTATCAACCCATTAATGAACTGTTTGAAAATTTAGGCAACTTTGCTCGCATTCGGTTATCGCAAGCAAAACTCGCGACAAAAGCAGGCAATAAAAATCTAGTCACCAGCGAGTTACCCGCAATACGCATTGATCATAAACTACATGAACCCTATCAAGCATTTATAAATTATGTAGCAGCGCAAAAGAAACAAAAAGGCCGTATCTTACTGTCAGTAGAATCCGATGGTCGCCGTGAATCTCTGCTCGCTATACTTAAACCCAGTGGCTTAAAGTTTAAAGAGTTTTCATCATTCGATGAATTTGTAAATAGTAGTAGCGATGTTGGCTTAATTGTCAGCCCACTAGAACAAAGTGTGGTACTTGGTACAAAGCCCGCATTATCCATTGTTACTGAACAAGAATTACTTGGCATTAAAGTATCGCAGCGTCGCCGTCGTAAACATAAATACGAAGCTAGCCAAGATGCGCTCATCCGTAACTTAGCTGAACTTAAAGTTGGCCAACCGATTGTACACTTGGATCATGGTGTAGGCCGCTACCAAGGTCTGCAAACGATTGATGCGGCGGGACTGATCACTGAGTTTGTAACCATTACCTATGCCAATGAAGCAAAGTTGTATGTGCCAGTGTCAGCCCTGCATATGCTCAGTCGTTATTCTGGTGGCGAAGAAGCCAGTGCACCGCTGCATAAACTGGGATCTGATGCTTGGGAAAAAGCGAAAAAACGCGCGGCGGAAAAGGTACGTGATGTGGCCGCTGAATTACTCGATATTTACGCCCAGCGCCAAGCAAAACCGGGGAATGCCTTTAAACTTGATGGTGCTGCTTATCGCGTCTTTAGCGATGGGTTTCCATTTGAGGAAACTGACGATCAGCGTAACGCTATCGAAGCTGTGCTAGGTGATATGCAAAGTAAACAAGCAATGGATAGGTTAGTCTGTGGTGATGTAGGTTTTGGCAAAACTGAAGTTGCGATGCGCGCCGCCTTTGTTGCTGTAAACGACAATAAACAAGTAGCCGTTTTAGTACCAACTACCTTGCTTGCACAACAACACTTTGAAAACTTTAAAGATCGATTTGCCGACTTACCCATTGAAGTCGGTGTGCTGTCTCGCTTTAATTCACCTAAAGAACAAAAAGACACCCTAGAAAAAATGGCTAAAGGTACCTTGGACATCGTCATTGGTACTCACAAATTGATCCAAGCCGATATTATATTTAAAGATCTTGGCTTGCTCATTGTCGATGAAGAACACCGGTTTGGGGTACGTCAAAAAGAGAAGATAAAATCACTGCGTGCCGATGTTGACATTTTAACACTCACTGCAACACCTATCCCACGTACATTAAATATGGCCATGAGTGGTATGCGTGATCTTTCAATCATCGCTACCCCTCCTGCAAAACGCTTAGCGGTTAAAACATTTGTTCGTCAACGCGATGCAGATTTGATCAGAGAGGCGGTATTGCGGGAAATAAAGCGTGGTGGCCAAGTATACTTTTTACATAATAACGTTGAAACTATTGACCGCGTGGCAGAAGAAATTAGTGAATGGGTACCTGAAGCAAGCGTCGCTTCTGCCCATGGCCAAATGCGCGAACGTGATTTAGAACAACTGATGAGCGAATTTTACCACCAGAAATACAACGTACTCGTATGTACTACCATCATTGAAACGGGAATTGATATCCCCACAGCAAACACAATTATTATGGATAGAGCCGATAAACTAGGCTTGGCGCAGTTACATCAGTTACGGGGTCGAGTTGGTCGCAGCCATCATCAAGCTTATGCTTACTTATTAACGGGTAATCCTAAAGGGCTGTCGAAAGATGCTGTAAAACGCCTTGAAGCCATCGAGTCACTGGAAGATTTAGGTGCCGGTTTTGCACTCGCAACCCACGATTTAGAGATCCGTGGTGCTGGTGAGTTGCTTGGTGATGATCAATCAGGACAAATGCAGACCATCGGCTTTAGCTTATATATGGAAATGCTTGAGCAAGCTGTGAAATCTCTTCGTGAAGGCAAAGAGCCTACCCTTGATAACTTGCTACAACAACAAAGTGAAGTGGACTTAAAATTAGCCGCTTTACTGCCTGAAGATTATATTCACGATGTGAATGCGCGACTAGGTATTTACAAACGGGTTGCCAGCTGCGCTAACCTAGATGATATGGACGAATTACAAGTTGAGCTGATTGATCGCTTCGGCCTGCTGCCTGATGCAACTAAAAACCTATTTAGTTTGCAACAACTGAAACTCAAAGCCAGCGAATTAGGCATTAAAAAAATTGAAGCAAATCCAAAAGGTGGCTATTTTGAGTTTAGTCAACATACTAAGGTTAACCCTAGCTTCATTATAGGTTTGATACAAAGTGCACCTAAGGTGTATAAAATGGATGGTGCAAATAAGTTGCGCTTTGCGATCGATGAGGCGAATGCCCGCGAACGCTTAAAAATGGTCACTGCAATGATTGCAGATTTCGAAAAAAAGGTTAGCCATTAATGTTGCTTAAAAAATCTCTTATCCTATTGTGTTGTGTATTTAGTAGCACAGCATTTGCAGAACGTTGGTTTGAAGTAGAAGTACTGATATTCAAACAGCGCCCTGCCCCTTATTTGCAAGAGGATTTTAGCTTAGACAAAGAGCAAATTAAGGCCAAGCGTAGCGTTGATTTACTGACACCACTTTATACTGCGCAAGCTAAACAGGAGTGTATCAACGGCGACACTCGCTTTAATTCACAGTCATTAACCGATTCTGTGATTGGTGCCAATCGCTCTAATTTATGTGATGGCAGTATTGACTACCTACACAGTTACTCAGCACTGCCACTTAGCCCAATAGCGCCTGTTAAAGACGATATGGAGCAAACCTACCTACTTGCTCCCGAACAGCTACAATTTATATCACAACAGCAAGAGCTGGCGCAAAAAGGACTCAAGCCTATACTTCATACCGGATGGCGTTTTGAAGGTGCGAGCCAATCTCGCTCTGAAAGTATTAAACTGTTTGGCGGTAAATTATTACGCGCACCTGTGATTGCACAAACGCCACAGTATACAAATAATGACTTTATTAGTTTAGTCAACACCAATCAGAGCATAGCCCCAGTAGTTGAACAAGCTGCGGATCAATGGGAGCTAGACGGTAGCTTTAATATTTACTTGCGCCATTATTTATTTATAAACGCCAGTTTTGATGTGAATGAAAGACAAGCCAACGGTGAAATCCAACACGCTCGGTTCGCACAATTCAAACGTGTTATAAGTGGCGACATTCATTATTTTGACCATCCTAAAATGGGCATGATTGTACAAATTAGAAAATTCAAACACTAAATAAAGGAAGATGACCGAATGAAAAAGCTTTTAATTATTGCTGCAGCATTAAGCCTAGCAGCTTGCTCAAAAGTAAGCTTAGAGAACTACGAAAAAATCGAAATTGGCATGGATAAAACTGCAGTAGAAGCTATTTTAGGCAGTGCTGATAATTGTGTTGAAAAAACCCTACACACAAATTGTACATGGGGCGATGACAGTAAAAACATTGAAATAACCTTAGTGTCAAACAAAGTATCTTTGTACAGTAAAACTGGTTTAGAAAAATAAACCATTGCAGTAGGTAGTAACAAACTTACTACCTACTGACTTAATGTTATTACCACCAATAAACAGGATAATGACGTTTAGGATTGCGTGATAAATTATTAACTAGCAACCCAACTAACAGAATAATTGTCGTACCAAACAACACAGGGCTAAGCACATAGTAATAACCAAGCTGTTGTATACCATTACCACCAATAACCGCAATCAATGCAGTAGCGCCACCGGGAGGATGCAAAGTACGTGTTAAGTGCATAACTGCAACTGATAATGATACAGCCAAAGCACTTGCCAACATTAAATCAGCAGTTAGCAGTTTTGCCACAGTCACACCTACCAACGCGCTGAGAGCATGACCGCCAATAAGATTGCGCGGCTGAGAAAACTCCGCTAATGGCGCACCGTAAACAAGCACTGCAGTTGCACCTAAAGAACCAATTAAAAATAAATTAGTTAACGGATCAAACTGTAAACTTTTACCAATTATAGCAACCAAATAAATGCCCAAAAATGACCCAAGTAAAGACCACATAATTTTACTCATTGGTTTACGTGGTGGACATTGACTGGTTGCGGCCATCCTGGAAATCAGAAAGCGCATATCACTTCCCCTCAAGCTGTGTAAAATGAGGGAGATAATACCTGATAGATAAGAAAATCGACGACAACTTTTATTCCATTTCGCTATAAATAAGCTCAATACTAACAATTTTACTTCTATTTAAAGTGATTTTATAACGCTGATACTTTATCTCTTCGTCATTTTGATATGAAAGCACTACATTTAGTTGATAGCGGCGCTCCACACTTTGTTTTGATATTTTATTACTATCAAGATGATACAGTTTACCTTCGCCTTTTTTTAAGTTCCGCGCAAACGCCGCTAAACTAAACTGCAAGGTCTGTTGCAAGCTATCATAACCAGGTAAAAACTCTTTTGCATTAACCCGAATTTCACTGGCAAAGTGCAGCCATTGCGCTGCTTGTTTATTTTGTTGACGTCGTTTTGAAAATATTTTTCGTACATCCTCTGGAATATGTTTAAAGCGTGTATATTCAAGCCAGATGTATTGTGTAGCTATTTTATCTTTGGTTACACTATTTCGAAATTGAAACCGCCATTTTGGCCGCCCTTTCACAATGGCTCGCCAAATAACTCGTGTTATGTCTTCTTTAAAAATTTCTCGCATCCCGTAAATAGCGCCCAAAATGATCACTAATGTCGCAGTCACTTCGGTAAATGAGATCCGCGCATTCAGAACCACAACCATAACAAGCGCCATTATAATCGCTGTAACGGTTCCTTTAACCAATCGTTTTAAATAACTATTAAGGTAACGAGTATTACGATTTAACACCACACCATGCTCAATCAAACGCTGTAAAAGACGCATCTTATTGGTGATCCGGTTTGCATCCTGAAGGGTTGATTCCGAGTTATATTGCAGCTCATGTCGATAATCTTGCTCGGCTTTACAAAAATTCATCAGATCATTACGCTCTTTCGCGAAATCACTGCTACGAGGCCCTTCGTCAAGTAATTTTAAAAACGACTGCTCAATATGCCAACTCAGATAGTTATCTGCATTGGTATAAAACGAGATCAGTTTTTCATCATCTGGTGTGTAACGCCTTAGTTTTTTAAGTAAGCTTTGACTTTGTTCACATAATTCAATAGCGCGCTGATAAAACTCATCAACTTCTTCAATCTTCAAGGTATCTTTGATATCGGTATCAATCGCTAGGCGGACTTGATAACAATACAAATTGAGGTTTTGCCGATAGTCTTGTTGTTCACCTTTATTTTTACTAACAAAGCGACTGCGCACTAAAGGTAAATGGATATTATTGGCGTTATACGCTAAATACGATTTGAAGTGGTTATTAAAATACGATTCTTCTGTTAACGTTTGCGGATTGATGCCCATTTCATTCGGAATAGAAAAATACATATCAATGCGCTGTTCAGAGCGCGGGCTCAATTCAGGTTCAATTATAAAGGATAAGTTTTCATCCTGTTTTAGCAATCAGCTCTCCTAATAAGTAAAAAGATGCCTCTAGTTTACTGCCACACTTTCATTTGTTCAATAAAAAAAGGCCTAGTAAAAACTAGGCCTTAGATAAAATCAAAGTTACTTACTGATTAAAGTTTAACATTCACACCAGCAAAGAAACGACGACCTAATACATCATATGTGAACGGATCAGTATTTGAATCGTAGTTACCTGAGTAATAAGGTGGTTGTTTATCAAATAAGTTATTTACACCAGCTGAAACACTCACGATATCATTTATCATATATGAGCCACTTATATCGTGGTATACAATAGATGGAGTCGTTGGTGCAATACATTTACCCGGTTCATTACGACATGTAAAGCTATCCATTCCGGCAATATAACGGGCTTCATACGTTGCATCCCAGCTATCACTGCTTGCTGTAAGGTGGAAGTTTGACTTAAGATCTGCAAAACCACCGCTACCATTTGTAACGTAGCCTTGGTAATCAATCACAGCACCAGTGTCTACTACATACTCGTCTAAATATGTTGTATCTAAGCCTGCTTTCCAAGCTACACCTAATGCATCAAATGAATACGCTAAGTTTAAATCAATACCTGATGTTTTTTCAGAACCGATATTACGTAACTGGTTATTAAATACTATACGACCATCTGGACGTATAAATGCACCGGTATTTTCACACAGTGTAGTACCTGTGCCGCTAGGATTAATACATTGATCAACAACGAATTGACTAGTGTAAGTACTGATCGCATTTTCAATTTCAATATCGTAGTAATCTACTGTCATTGAAAAGCCGCTAATCCACTCAGGCTCATACACAATACCGAATGTTAATGTATCAGCTTCTTCTGGAGTTAAAGCTGTATTACCACCAACAGTAACTTCAGCTTGATCGTCTGCGCCAGGGTAAGTTACACCATCATAAGATATTGCTTTACCAGAATACAATTCATCAACAGTAGGTGCACGGAAAGCTGTTGAACGCACAGCACGCATCATTAGCTCGTCTGTTGCTCTCCAAGTTAAACCTAACTTCCAAGTATTATCTGAACCAAAGGTGCTGTAATCAAAAGCACGAATTGCCGCACTTAATTCAACACTTTGCGCTAAAGGTGCATCTGCTAATAATGGAATTGCAAATTCGACATAAGCTTCATCAACATCAAAGCCGCCACTTGTTGGATCGATACGAGGATCATTACCTAGACCTTGTGCAGCAATTGAGTCAGGATCTTGCCATGCTTTTTCTTGACGATGCTCTACGCCAGCAGCAAATGCAGCATAACCTGCAGGTAGTTCAAACATCTCACCAGACAGTGAACCAGCAACGATAAATAACTGGCTGCCACCTGATTCTTGTTCTTTGTAAATATAAGGATTTACATTTGCTTGAGCCCAATCAGCTTCATTTAAAGGATTAAATGTGCCAGCATCTACGGCCGCTTTTAACGCCGAAACATTGTGAAGATTGCTGGTTTTACTTACTGAATCGTTACGACCAAAATTTGCAGAAAGATCCCAAGAGTAATCATTAATTACACCTTCAGCACCAACAACTATGCGCACAGTATCTACAGTTTGGGTGTAGTTACGAGTACCACTTTCGCTCATACGACGACGGTAGCTAATTGGGTCACCTGCAGCGTAGTTGGTTGGCGTTGTAACATAATCACCATTTGCATCTTCTACAAACGCATTATTAACAACTTGACGTTTATCATACGTTTGGCCTAATAAGCTATTGCCCATAGTGCTTGGATCGTAGTTAAATGCAAAGTTAATTGGTTGTGGAGCTAACTGCTGCTCTGACCAACGTTTAGTATAAGTGAATTCACTGAAGAAATTTGTATCGTCGGTAAGTTCATATGTACCAAGACCCGTAATATTTAAACGATTCATTGGTGTATATAAATAGCTACTTTTTGAGTAGTTGTATGCATCAGCTGCTGTTGTGTAGCGATGTAAAGTACCGCCTAGTCCACTTAAACCACTGTCGTCAGCAACACCCGTCTTCTCTAATTCACCATCTTTATTTAAGATATCAGCCGTCACATTACTTTGAATGTGTCCACCTTCGCTGAATGAAGAACCACCACAATATAGGCCATTTGCGCCTTCTAGTAGTGGGCAGCTTGAGAAGTCACGATCACTTTGGCTTGCTTGGCCACGATTAGTGTACTGAGCACCAAAAACAATGTTACCTTTATCAAAAGAAGTACCAACTGTAAAATCAATTGAATTTTCAGTTGCATCATGCTTTGAAGTCATTGCAGTGTTTACATTTAAGTCTAAACCTTCAAAGTCATTTTTAAGGATGATGTTTACAACACCTGCCACAGCATCAGTACCATAAACAGCAGAAGCACCATCTTTAAGTACTTCAATTTGCTTGATCATTGATACTGGAATAGTGTTTAAATCAACGGTAGACGCTGCACCAGTCCCTGAGTTGATCATACGACGACCGTTTACAAGCACTAAAGTACGTTGAGAACCTAAACCGCGAAGGTTAATCGATGCGTTACCGCCAGATCCATTATTAACACCAGGGTTTGTCATTGCGCCGCCTGTAGCGGTCATCTTTTGTAATACGCTATCGATGCTTGTTGCACCCATTGCTTTAATATCATCGGCGCCAATTAATGTAACTGGGCTAGCGGTTTCCATATCTGAACGCTTAATGCGAGAACCCGTTACTTGAATTTTTTCGATAGTTTGCGCCGCATTTTCAGCTGCTGCTACTTGCATTGTTGAAAACATAGGAATAGCTGTGACAACAGCTAAGCCAATCATAGATTTTTTCATGTGAAACCCTACTTGTTGGAGAAATACCTTGCTCAGGTAGCGCTCGTTTTATTTGAGAATATCGAGTCAGCGATGGCAACTTAGGCGGATTTAACTGAATGAAATCTGAATGAGTGGTCAATAATTATCTTTGCGATTATTGATAAACCTGCAACAGGTACGTTGGTTAATGAATGTTTCATTGTTAACTAGTTAATACACTTTAAGTTCATAAACTTAAGGACAAACAAAAACATTTTAAACATGTATGAAATCAAACTAATGGATTTTGTAATTATATGTAATTAACGTATAAAAAATACCTAAATCAGAAAATTTCACAAGTTAATCACATCATTTTATTAAAACTGCAAAACTGACCAACAACTGCTAACCATAGTTATGCAATAATTTTGCGTATTTAAGCTCTATGCAACTTTTTTGATAGCAATGTAGTGGTTTTTAGCTTTGTTCATTGCAGCTTAATGTCAAAATAAGGTGGTTTTATGCGCACTCTATAAATTTAACTGAAAATATAAAAACGAGGCGAGACTTAAACTGAAAACTCTGATTTACAAATAGATACTCAACTTAATGTTTAGCGTATTATTTCAGTAAATATTGCTTTGAAGTGTTTTGATGAGTTAAAGTTAAAGGTTCAATTAAAAAATGGGTCCAGTGCATTATTAATGCATGAAGTCAGCTAATACTTAGCTAATGAAGGTACCAAAAATTGCGTGTATGGATGGGTAGAATAATTGATAACGAACGTTCGTAACTCTATACTCTAAGCTTCGGGTAGCAAACTTCTTAACCAACAATCCGATTTAATATGAATTAAACTGATATCAATAAATCGCATCAAAGTAATAAAATATCTGCTTAAATTGGCCCTGTGGATTTTTAACTTCGAGTGTCAACTTCCAGGTCATATTACGCTCGGAACAAATGCCAACCATACCTTGCGCGACTAAAATATCATTACGCGGCTCAAACAACACTGGAATATATCCCATATACATAGTGATACCTTCAAGCTTAGCACTGTGAACTAACAATGTGCTTGGTAACGATAAATGTATTTCAAAAGGCGTCTCTGGTGTTATTTGTTGCTCACTCAACCAAATTTTCACCTGATTATCATACTCGCATAACTGATTTGGCCGACAACTTGCATCTTGGGTTTGCGCTTCTATACTTAGCGGTTGTGGGCCACACGCCATTAACATATGCAATGCGCTTAAAAACACAACTAAAAGCTTAATTGGCATAGTATTCCTTAGATAAATTAAAGGCCGATACTAATCAGCGTACTGTTAAAATACAACCACTGAACAAAATTCTTACACAAATGTACAAAAGTGTGTCAAAAAATAGCCAACTGCATGTGAAAAATTGATTGATGTCATAATTTTATGCAATTGACCTATCTTTTTTAGGCCAAAAATTTTATCATTTCCCCGCAAAAATAAGGGTTTCTCGAGTTTGTTTTCTGAAGCAGTCAAGGCATTGAGGGTTTTTTGATAACATACTTGAGAATAATAGTAGGCCCCACTTTATAAAGTGGGTAATTCATTTCTAAACGCATTTATTGCAGCGGAAGCCAGAAAATGAGCCAAACAGTAGCATCACAAACTGAGTACAACTATAAGGTTGTACGCCAATTCGCTATTATGACAGTGATTTGGGGCATCGTTGGCATGAGTATTGGGGTTCTGATTGCTGCCCAATTAGCTTGGCCAGCACTTAACTTTGATACACCATGGTTAACATACTCTCGACTACGTCCGTTACACACGAACGCAGTTATTTTCGCATTTGGTACCAGTGCACTTTTTGCAACATCTTATTATGTTGTTCAACGTACTTGTCAAACGCGCCTTCTTTCCGACAAATTAGCCGCCTTTACATTTTGGGGCTGGCAGTTAGTTATCGTACTTGCGGTTATCACTCTACCTCTAGGTATAACAAGTTCAAAAGAATATGCTGAGCTTGAGTGGCCAATCGATATTCTAATCGCTATTGTCTGGGTTACCTATGCAGTTGTATTTATGGGCACCATTGCTAAACGTAAAGTGTCTCATATCTATGTTGCTAACTGGTTCTATGCTGGCTTTATCATTACTGTTGCAGTACTTCATATTGTTAACAGCATGGCAGTACCAGTATCACTGACTAAGTCATACTCAATCTACGCCGGTGCAGTAGATGCTATGGTTCAGTGGTGGTACGGTCATAACGCTGTAGGTTTCCTATTAACAGCTGGTTTCTTGGGTATGATGTATTATTTCGTGCCTAAACAAGCTGGTCGTCCAGTTTATTCATACCGTTTATCAGTTGTTCACTTTTGGGCATTGATATCACTGTATATCTGGGCTGGTCCTCACCACTTACACTACACTGCACTTCCTGATTGGACACAAAGTTTAGGTATGGTGATGTCAATCATCTTATTCGTTCCATCTTGGGGTGGTATGATCAACGGTATCATGACGTTATCTGGTGCATGGCATAAACTACGTACTGATCCAGTACTACGTTTCTTAGTTGTATCGTTGTCTTTCTATGGTATGTCGACCTTCGAAGGCCCAATGATGGCAATTAAATCAGTTAATGCTCTTTCTCATTACACTGATTGGACTGTTGGCCACGTTCACTCTGGTGCGCTTGGTTGGGTTGCAATGATTTCTATCGGTGCTATTTACCACCTTATCCCTGCGTTATTTTCACAAGGTCGTATGTATAGCGTGAAACTTGTTAATACACACTTCTGGTTACACACTGTGGGTGTTGTACTTTACATTGTAGCAATGTGGATCTCAGGTGTTATGCAAGGTCTAATGTGGCGTGCAGTAAATGCCGACGGTACATTAATGTACAGCTTTGTACAGTCGCTACAAGCATCACATCCTTTCTATGTTATGCGCTTCTTAGGCGGTGTATTCATCGTCACAGGCATGCTGGTTATGGCTTATAACGTTTACCGTACAATTTCAGCGAAGAATGATTCGTTGAAATTAGATGCGCAAGCACAATTAGCATAACGGAGTGAGATGATGAGCAATAAAAATTCACAAAACAAACATGAAATAGTCGAAAAAAATATCGGCCTTATGGCTATCTTGACTGTTTTTGCTATCAGCTTCGGCGCATTAGTAGAGATCACTCCACTGATGTTCCAAGACGATACAACAAAGCCAGTGGATGGTTTACGTCCACTAAACGCGCTGGAAATGGAAGGCCGCGATATCTATGTACGTGAAGGTTGTTATAACTGTCACTCACAAATGATCCGCCCTTTCCGTGATGAAGTAGAACGTTACGGTCACTACTCTGTTGCTGGTGAATCAGTATGGGATCACCCATTTCAATGGGGTTCTAAACGTACTGGTCCTGACCTAGCACGCGTAGGTAAACGTTACTCGGATGACTGGCATTATGCTCACTTAGTGAATCCACGTGCTGTGGTTCCTGAGTCAAACATGCCAGGTTTCCCTTGGTTAGCAGAGGATCGTGTTGACACTAGCCTTACTCTGAAAAAGCTTAAAATTTTCCGTGATACATTTGCTATTAATCCACAAAACCCAGCTCACCCTGGTTTAGGATATGGTAGTGATGAAGAACTAATCGCTGATGTTGCTAAAGTTGATGCAATGAATGACGGTAAAGGTGCGACAGAAATACAAGCCCTTATCGCTTATTTGCAACAACTTGGCACGCACTTGAAGTAATTAATTATGGATTACGGAACATACAGAGGCATTTTAACTCTGGTAATTTTAGTACTATTTATTGTCATTGTTGTGTGGGCATATAGCAAGCGTAGTAAAACTCGTTTTAAAGACGCCGCTAATGTCATCTTTGAAGATGAGAAAAAACACAACGATACAATCTCTAACGAGGAAAAGGGGTCTGAGAAATGACTAGCTTTTGGAGTATATGGGTTATTGTATTAACCCTTGCATGCTTATTTATCATTTTTGGCTTACTAGTGTGGAATTTAACAAACTACACTGGTGTTAAAGAAGGTGAAAGCTGCGGGCACGAATTTGATGGTATTGAAGAACTAAATAATCCGCTACCTAAGTGGTGGACTTACATGTTCTTTGCAACATTTGTATGGTCAGTTTACTACTTAGCAGCATACCCAGGTTTAGGTAATTGGGAAGGTATTGCTAAATGGAGTAGCTCTAACCAAGGTATTACCTCTTTAGCTGAATCTAAAAAAGCAGTTGAAGAAGCCAAAGCGAATGGTGAATTTGTAAAGCTTGATAAAGAATATGAAGCTGCAGATGAGCGTTTTGGTCCTATTTTTGCCGCTTATGCTCAGCAAGATATCGAAACGCTTGTTACTGATGAAAAAGCACTGGAAATTGGCCAGCGTTTATTCGCACAAAACTGTTCGCAGTGTCATGGTTCTGATGCCCGTGGTGGTCAAGGCTTCCCTAACCTAACTGATAAAGATTGGTTGTACGGTGGCACGCCAGATAAAATCAAAGAAACACTGTTACATGGTCGTATTGCTGCAATGCCACCTTGGGGTGCTGCATTGGGTGAGCAAGGCGTTAAAGAAATGACTGCTCATGTACTAAGTTTATCAGGTCGTACCGTTAACCAAAAAGACGCAGCCGCAGGTGCAGCTAAGTTTGCAATGTGTGCCGCGTGTCATGGTGCTGATGGTAAAGGTTCAGTTGCACATAATTTACCGTTTGGTGCACCTAACTTAACTGATAACATCTGGCTATATGGTGGTTCTCAACGTGCTGTTGAAGAAACACTTAACAACGGTCGTGCCGGTGTTATGCCAGCTTGGAAAGACATTTTAGGTGAAGAAAAAATTCATCTATTAACTGCATACGTTTATAGTTTATCGCAAGATAAATAACTAAAACGTTAATAGAATGTTTATATTTTAATGTTTTAATTCAATAGATTAATTCAGATCAAAAAAGCCTCCATCTGGAGGCTTTTTTTTAGTTTTTTCAACTTAAATCCTATAAAATGCCCTTATCGTAAACTAATTAAGTGTATTTATGACCCCTACTCCTTGGTATAAAAATTTCTGGCCGTGGTTCTTAATCTTTTTTCCGCTAGTTGCCATCATTGGTTGTATTTCCCTTTTTATAACTGCGATCGGCAATGGTCCTGATATGGTGGTTGATGATTACTATAAAAAAGGCAAAGCAATTAACTTAGAACTGAGCAAATTCGAGAAAGCTAAAGCGTTATATTTACATGGTGACTTGCTAATCGAAGCTGATAAAGTCAGCTTTAAATTCAATAAGGGGGACACCAGTAATATCCACTCATTAAAACTATCGTTTTATCACCGAACGATTCAGGCTCATGACTTTAGTACTCATTTAGCCCCAAATGCGAATGGTGAATTTACAGCAATTGTCGAACCATATATTGATGGTGCTTATACTGTATTTATTGAGCCGATAGACGGTAGCTGGAAATTAAAAGAAAACATCACTTTGCCAAATGAGCAAAGTATTGCCATAAGTCCTGAATATAAGTAGTCACCCCATCATGTCTAATAACTGCTTTCATTGCCTTGAAAGTGTACCATCGGGTTTTAACGCTACTGTTGTTATAGACGGTAGCGCGCAACCGATGTGTTGCATAGGCTGTCAAACCGTTGCCGAGACGATTGTTGCTCAAGGCATGACCGATTATTATAAATTCAGAACCGTGCGCGCTGGTAAAGTAGAACAGCTAGTTCCTGAGCAATTAGCATTTATTAGTAGTTACGATAACCCAGATATTCAAGACGAGTTTATTTCTCAAACTAACGATATCAGTGAAGTGTTATTGACCGTTGAAGGGATCACTTGCGCTGCCTGTGCATGGTTGATTGAAAGGCAACTGTTAAACATACCCGCAATCAAACGCGTTGACGTAAATACATCAACAAACCGCGCGATGATCCAATGGCATAAAGATCAGACACCATTAAGCGACATTATCAAATCGTTATTAGAAATTGGCTACAAGGCCTACCCGTTTCAAGTCGATGTTGAAGCAAGTCAAAAGCAGCTAGTTGCCAAAGCGTATATACGCAGGCTCGGCGTAGCAGGCTTAATGACCATGCAGGTGATGATGTTTGCTTTCGCCATGTACTTTGGCATGTTTTCTGGTATGGAAGAAAACTTTGAACAGTATTTTCGATGGATCAGCTTAATACTCGCTTCACCGGTTATTTTATACAGTGCTATGCCCTTTTTAACCAATGCAATTAATGGCTTAAAAGCCAAGCAGTTAAACATGGATCTTCCTGTATCCCTTGCTATTTTTGGCGCATATGGCGCAAGTAGTTACGCCACAGTGATGGCCGTGGGCGAAGTGTATTTTGAATCAATTTGTATGTTCACCTTCTTATTATTGCTAGGTAAATATTTAGAGTTTAGGGCTCGACTGAAAGCCAGTGAGTTTACTGCTAACTTACAAAAGTTATTACCACTTACAGCCCGTACTTTGGATGAAAACGGCCACGAACATATTATTGCAGCTAAAAAATTAAAACTCGGTGACCGAGTCTTAATTAAAGCCGGAGAAACAATTCCTGCAGATGGTGTTATTTTCTCTGGCAGCACCACCGTTGATGAAGCAATGATGACAGGTGAGCATTTACCAGTTAGTAAGTACATTGATCATCAAGTTTTTGCCGGTACCGTGAATCATGATGGTGTAATTGAAATCCTTATCAATAAAATTGGTCAAAATACTCTTTTAAACCAAATAATTAAATTGCAGCACAGTGCGCTTGCCACCCGTCCTAAACTGGTGGAAATCACCGACAAAGTGGCACAGTGGTTTGTTGCCTGCTTGCTGGTATTTGCCTCACTTACCGCCATCGGCTGGTATCAAGTTGACCCTGAACATGCCTTTTGGATCACCATTGCGGTCCTTGTTGCAACTTGCCCATGTGCGCTAAGTTTAGCAATTCCAACCGCCTTAACCTGCGCGGTGGCTACCTTAACCCGCAAAGGAATACTCATTAAGCAGTCTCATGTGCTAGAAACACTACCACAATTAACGCGCGTTGCTTTTGATAAAACAGGCACGTTAACACAGGGGCGTTTTAGCCTAGATGCTGTGGACTTATTAGCAAATTCTTTATCTAAAAAACAGATTTTGGCTCTTGCAGCACAACTTGAAAGTTACTCCGAACACCCTATTGCGACTGCATTTAATGAGTTCACACCCACACAGCGCGACTTAACGAATATTAAAATTCATCCTGGCTGTGGCATCACCGGTGAAGATGACAATCATAACTATGCAATTGGTAAAAGTGGTTGGTTCAACAGTAAAAAAAGTAATGCTCAAGCAACGTTCTACATTGATCAACAACCGGTTGCTAATTTTTACTTTGTAGATGAAGTAAAAAGTAATGCTGCAAACTTAATTACCTCTTTACAACAGCAAGGCTTAACCTGCCACATGCTAACTGGGGACGCCTCAAATGCAGGGCAACAAATTGCTAAGAAGCTCAAACTTGATAGCTTTAAAGTAGGCTGTCTACCAGAGGATAAACAGAGCGAAGTGAAGCTGTGGTCAAGCCAAGGTGAAATCGTGGCAATGGTAGGAGATGGTGTCAACGACAGTCCAGTGTTTAATAGCGCGCATTTATCTATCGCAATGGAAACCGGCGCTGATATTTCCAAAAACACCGCCGATGTGGTATTACTCAATAGTGATTTAGCCGCTATCGAGCATTTATTGACGGTATCGAAAAAAACACGCCGAATAATAAAGCAAAATTTAGCGCTTTCATTGCTCTATAATGGTTCAATCTTACCGCTTGCGGCATTAGGCCTAGTTGCACCTTGGATGGCTGTGATTGGGATGTCTGCCAGTTCCATCATCGTGATCAGTAACTCACTAAGGTTATTAAAATTATGAGTATAATTTATATTCTAGTTCCAATTGCTATTTTATTTGTACTGATCGCGATTGGAGTGTTTTTTTGGGCCGTTCGCGGTGAACAATTTTCAGATTTAAACAAACAAGGTCATAGCATTTTGTTTGAAGATGATAAAGAGCAGCACAAAAAAAGTAATGATTGACCCCTTATTTGTCAGCGCTTTTATCATGGGCCTTATTGGCAGCGGACATTGCATAGCAATGTGTGGTGGTATTGCCAGCTCCTTACAATTAGCCACAGATAAAACCCGACCATTGCAGTACTCCATTGCGTATAACATCGGTCGTGCCGGCAGTTATATGCTCGCAGGGGCGCTCGTTGCTGGGATCAGCAGCCATTTTGCCACCCAAAGTCATTGGTTCGCGTTAATTTTAGCGTTTTTAAGTGGCCTGTTTATGATTTTGGTTGGCTTGTATATCATGCGGTTAGGCGCAAGCTTACAATGGCTGGAATCGCTAGGGAAAACCTTGGTGTGGCAGCACTTGGTAAAACTAAATCGTTTTATAATGCCAATCAACTCATTACCTAAAGCAATGGCTTATGGCGCATTATGGGGTTGGTTACCCTGTGGTTTAGTTTATTCAGCGCTAACCTGGGCGATGACCAGCAACACAGCCCTTGATGGCGCTCTAGTCATGCTATTTTTCGCGCTTGGTACGTTTCCCGCGATGTTAAGTATCGGCATGGGCGCACAAGTATTACATAAAGTATTAAATCACCCATGGGCACGAATAGCACTGGGCAGTGTACTTATTTGGTACGGGATTTATTTACTTATCATTGCAACTGACAAGCTGCTGCATTAATCTTAATAAATTAATGTGACAACATTTAATGGACTGAACTAATGGATTTATATCAAAACAAAGCCAAAAATAATTGCACAATCAGCTGCAATGACTGCAGCATAAGTCAACTGTGCTTACCTTTTACCCTCAATGGGCAAGAAATGGATAAACTTGATGAAATCATTGAGCGTAAAAAACCATTACATAAAGGTGATTTTCTTTTTGAATCAGGAGCGCCACTGAACGCTATTTTTGCTGTTCGTTCTGGTTCATTTAAGTCCTACACCCTTTCAGAGCAAGGTGACGAACAAATTACTGGCTTTCACCTCGCAGGAGATTTAATCGGCTTTGATGCAATAAATAAAATGGCACACCAAAGCTTTTCTCAAGCGCTCGAAACCTCAATGGTATGCGAAATTCCATTTGAAACACTCGATGATCTAGCGGGTAAATTACCAAAACTACGCCAGCAGATTATGCGCCTGATGAGCAGTGAAATTAACTACGACCAAGAAATGTTTTTGTCACTGAATAAAAAATCAGCCGAAGAGCGCTTAGCTAGTTTTATCTACAACTTGTCAAATCGCTTTGGCGAACGCGGGTTTTCTCGTAAAGAGTTTCGCTTTACCATGACCCGGGGTGAAATTGGTAATTACCTTGGTTTAACCGTTGAAACGATTAGTCGTTTACTGAGTCGTTTTCAAAAAGCTGCTTTAATAAAAGTGGAAGGTAAATTTATCACTATTCTAGATAGTGATGGGTTATCCGCAGCTGCAGCAATCCACCCAAAATAAACTTGATCTAGCGCAACAAGTTGTTAGCTGTTACTTTAACTACTCACGTTATACGTTACACTCTAGCTATAAAGTAGTTAAAGGAGCAGCTTATGAACACCATCAAACAAATACTCGCCATTATTGATCCAACCGCTGAGTCTCAGCATGGTTTATCTCGCTCTATCGAATTAGCCAAAAAGTCCGGTGCCAGTATCACCGCTTTTATGAGCATTTATGATTTTTCCTATGAAATGACGACCATGCTCTCTGGCGATGAGCGCGAGGCAATGCGCAATGCCGTCGTTAAAGACCGTCAGTTATGGCTGGATGAAATTTTGCAACACTACCCAGACGTCGATATTAAAAGCCAAGTGGTTTGGCATAATCGCACTTATGAAGCGATCATCGATACGGTAATAGATCAACAGTTTGATTTGGTTGTAAAAGGAACTCACCAGCACGATACACTTAAGTCAGTAATTTTTACTCCAACCGATTGGCATTTAATTCGTAAATGCCCAGCCCCGGTATTATTGGTAAAAGAGCACGCTTGGCCTTCGCAGGGTAATATTTTAGCTGCTGTTAACGCTGTAAGTGAAAACCAACAGCACCTTGATTTAAACCATCGTATTATTCAAGATGCGCAGTTTTTATGTGAACTGGCTAACGCAAGCCTTAGTATCGTTAACGCCTATCCTGCGACACCGGTAAACATTGCAATTGAAATCCCTGAGTTTAACCCCAGTATTTATAACGAGTCGGTTAAAAAACACCATATAGAATCGACCCATGAGTTAGCAGCTAGTCATCAAATCGCCCAGCAAAACTGTGTCATAGAAGAAGGTTTACCAGAGGACGTGATCCCTGATGTAGCAAAGCGCCTTAATAGTGAATTAGTGGTGATTGGTACGGTTGGCCGCACTGGATTAAGTGCAGCCTTAGTAGGTAACACCGCAGAGCATGTCATTGACAGCCTTGATTGTGACGTATTAGCCTTAAAACCCGACGGCTATGTGAGCCCGCTGGCAAAAGATTAAATAAATTTTGTTGATTGAAACTTTAGGCATATAATACGCCCCTTTATTTTACCCATAGTTCTAAAGGGGGCGTAATGTCGCATTCTGTTCAAGCCAAAGCTCAACATAGCTTATCTAAGTTACAAAAACGCTTACGTCGTCAAACCGGTCAAGCGGTGATGGACTTCAATATGATTGAAGAAGGCGACCGTATCATGGTGTGCCTCTCTGGTGGAAAAGACAGTTATACTCTACTTGACATGCTGCAGCATTTACAGCGTGTTGCACCTATTAAATTTGATTTGTTTGTTGTTAACCTTGATCAAAAGCAACCAGGCTTTCCTGAACATGTATTGCCAGCATATTTAGACACTCAGAATATTGAATACAAAATTGTTGAAGAAGACACCTACAGTATAGTGACTGATATTATTCCTGAAGGTAAAACAACCTGTTCGCTATGCTCACGCTTACGTCGCGGCATTTTATACCGTACCGCAAATGAAATGGGAGCCACTAAAATCGCCTTAGGTCATCATCGCGACGATATGATCGAAACCCTATTCTTAAATATGTTTTATGGTGGCAAACTGAAAAGCATGCCAGCTAAATTAATGAGCGATAACGGCGAGCACATGGTAATTCGTCCATTAGCCTACTGTAAAGAAACAGATATTGAACAATATGCTATCAGCCAAGCATATCCTATCATTCCATGTAATCTGTGTGGCTCACAAGAAAATCTGCAACGCAAACATACAAAAGCGATGCTTGCACAGTGGGATATTGAGCACCCTGGTCGTATTGAGAGTATTTTTACTGCAATGCAAAATGTTGTGCCTTCGCATCTAGCAGATAATGAGTTATTTGATTTCACCAACTTAAAAACCGGTGAAGTAATTGATGGCGGCGATATTGCGCTTGATAAACCAGACATACCAAAACAACCTGTACTTAACGATGATGAAACAGCTGATGTTGTGACAATTAATTTAAGTTAACAAATTAACTTAAAGAATAACAATGCCGCGTATATCGCGGCATTTTTGTTTTCCGTTGATAAAGTCAGTTACGGCATATCCATCAACGCTTGGCTTTGCTCATCGACCTTAACTTGATAGTTTTCATGCCTTAAACCAAGTAACTGTGGTAACGTTGCAGCAATACAAATTGACGATAATGTTCCCACAACAATTCCTACAAATAGTGCGATAGAAAACCCCTGTAACGGCGCACCAGCCAATAACCACACACTCGCCACTGTTGCAAGAGTAGTGCCTGAGGTGATTAAAGTACGGGTCAAAGTGCTCTTAATTGATTCATTTATCACCGTATTCACGCTAGCTTGTTGTGTTGTGGAATCTAAGCGCAGTAGCTCGCGTACCCTGTCACCGACAATAATTGAATCATTTAATGAATAACCAATGATTGCCAGTAAACTCGCTAATACGGTTAAGTTAAAATCAAGCTGTAACCATGCAAATAAACCAACTACCACCACCACGTCATGCATTAAAGCCACAACCGATCCCAACGCTAAACGCCACTCAAACCGTAGCGCTAAATAAATCATCACGGCAACCATTGCCGCAAATAATGCCAAACAGCCTTGTTCAAATAATTCATCGCCAACTTGTGAGCCTAAGTAAGAAGATGACAACACTTCAGCACCCAATGTCTCATCTTGCGTAAGCGTTGCTAACCAAGGCGATGTACTGGCTTGCTCTGCCTCTCTTAACTGAAAGTGCTGGCTAGATTGAGCGCTTAAGGTAAAGTCATCATGGTGATAATAACTAATTTTTTTCGCCAGCTCAGCCTCACTAATTGGCACTGCAGTGGTAAACTCAGTTAAATAGCCACCAGTAAAATCAAGGCCGAAATTCAATCCTTTTGTAGCAACCCCTATTACAGAGAGCAGCACTAGTAGGATAGATAAAACCAACCCCGATAAACGTAAGCGGGTTGTGGTGCTCATTTTTTCATTTGAATTGCTCATGCGCGAGCTCCTCGCTTATTTGCCAATTTTAAATACAAAGTCTGACTCAACGCCTTAGAAACATACACCCCGGTAAATACGCTAGTTATTAGCCCTAACGCCAGCGTAATTGCAAAGCCTTTGATTGGCCCATAGCCAATACCATATAAAATAATTGCCGTGATCATAGTGGTAATATTAGCATCAAAAATTGTCGCAAATGCTTGTTGGTAGCCCTGCTCTATCGCTTGATATGGTGCTCGGCCTTTACGGCGCTCTTCTTTGATCCGCTCAAAAATAATAACATTAGTATCAACAGCCATACCGATTGTCAGTACCAGCCCGGCGATGCCCGGTAAAGTTAGCACCACGCCAGGCAGCAGTGACATTAATCCTACTAAAGCTGTTAAATTCAATAATAAGGCAATATTTGCCACCAGCCCTAAACGGCGATACCACAGCGCCATAAAGGCTAATGTAATACCCATTCCCAACATTAAGGCCGCGAGCCCATTATGTATGTTATCTGCGCCCAAGCTTGGCCCAATGGTTTGTTCTTGTACGATTGTCACCGGCGCAGTTAATGAACCTGCACGTAATAGCAATGCTAAATCCTGCGCCGCTTGTGGACTTTGCATATTAGTAATACTAAATTGGCTACTCAAATGTTGAGCTATATTGGCAACATTAATCACTTCACTTTTTTTAACTACTTCACCTTTGACATTTTTATAATATTCAGAATACACCGTTGCCATTGGTTTACCGATATTACGTTTTGAAAATGCTGACATCGCCTCGCCACCTTGGCTATCAAGGCTAAGTTGCACTAGCGGCTTGCCCCATTCATCGCGCCCTGCATGGGCATTATTGATGTGTTGTCCCGAAAAAATAGCAATTGGGTCTAAATTGATCGAGCCACCATTTTGCAGGTTAAAGGTTTTTCCGCCGATTTCTTTAAGCTGATAAAAATCAAGCGACGCTGTTGCACCTATAATACGTTTTGCTTCACTTGGATCTTGTACACCGGGTAACTCAATACGAATACGTTGTTTACCTTGGCGCTGGGTAACTGCTTCAGTAATGCCTAATTCTTCAATACGGCCTCTTAAAGTGGTTAAGGTTTGACTCATTACTTCTTTATCAAACGCATTACTACCTTGTTCACTAAAACTAAATGCAACCGTTGTTAGATTACCCTGTGAATGCGCAGTTGCCATTAAACGCTCAAAACGCTTTAGAACATTCGCCTGTACTGCGGCTAAGTCACTTTTAGCAGCAGGCAACGCGTGTAATTCAAAACCATGGGCATTTTTTTGTACACGAACACCTCTGGCTTTTTCATCACGAATAATTGTTTTAGTTTGTTCATACGCACTATCAAGTTGCTCTTGTTGCGCTTTCACTAAATCAACATCTAATACAAATAACACACCACCATTAAGATCAAGACCTAATTTTATAGGTGCTAATCCTAAGCTTTGTAACCAATCGGGACTTGTTTGATGCGTGACTATTTTTGCATTCAACTGCGTAAATTCACTTTTTAACGCTTGTTGCGCTGCGGCACTTTTGGTTGGCTCTTGTAGTAACACATTTAATGAAAGGCTGTTTTGCGCCACTTGAATTGATTGCTCAACCAGAAACCCATGTTGATTTAAAAAATCAATAACAGATTTTTGCGAAGGAGTATTCGCTAGTAACTGCTGTGAATGTGGCTGGCTCTGCGTTGTACTCAGATGCAGCCACGATTTTGCTGGATATAAATTTGGTAAGGCACTGATAGCTAATAATACCAGCGCCAAAAACATCGCCATATAGCTTATTTTAAAACGCTGTAGCTGCGGTTTTTTTGATGAATTTTTTAACATATTGCTTCCTTTAAACCAATGCAAGCATCGGTTTCTCGCCTCATAGGCGCAGTAATTTATTTGCTTTAGTTGAATGACTAAAACATCGAAAAAATTAGTAGGAAGAGTTAACTGAAGTAAGTAAGTACTGCACGGTATTGTAAGTTGGCGTCTTTCCAACCACTAATCCGTGATTTTTTACCTTCGTAGGCTACAAACCAAGGTAATGTTATTGGCGGTTCAAGGGGTTGTAAGTAAAGTTGGCGCGCAAGGCTAGGTACAAAAAACTCAAATATTGCCACATAACTTGGCTCAACTTGGCTTTGATACAGAAATAACGATGAATTACTCGCTGAAAAGCGTGGCTGTAAAGACTCAAACCCCGCGCCTTCTGTTTGTTGATCAGCCGCCGCAATTGGTATCTTCTTGGTAAAAGGGGTGCTATCTGATACTGAAGTATCAAATACCTTAACCTCTAAAACACTCAAATCAGATAACATCGCCGACTGAAAAAAAGCGGTAGGCTGGCTCACATTAGTCTCAGCGTTGCTCACAGCATTAGCCTGCACACTAAAAAGTGCAGTAAACAGCAGTAATACAGTAAGGACTAAGCGAAAACGGATCATTTTATTATCTAAATAGTAAGCTGGTATTATAAATGGGGAGTAATTGCCCTATTTCAATAGCTAATTTGCAATTGAACAAAAAAAACCGCAAGTAAAACTACTTACGGCCAAAAATCACAGTCGATAATTAAGCGACTTCAAGTGAGGACATGTCAATGACATAACGATGAGACAAATCACCTTCTTTTAAGCGTTCAAAAGCCTGATTAATATCTGCCATATTGATCATCTCTACTTCCGGTAAAATATTATGCAGCGCACAGAAATTAAGAATTTCTTGAGTTTGTGCAATACCACCAATCAAAGAGCCAGCCACGCGGCGACGCCCCAATAATAATGGCACCGAGTTTGATTCAGCCATCTCACCCACTTGTCCGACTAATACTTGAGTACCATCAATATCTAATAGGGGCATATAAGGGGTAAAGTCATGCTTAACTGGAATAGTATTAATGATCACATCAAACTGATTAGCGTATGCTTTCATGGCTTGTTCGTCTTTAGATACCAGTAAACCTTCAGCGCCATATTCCAACGCTTGCTGTTTTTTATCATCTGATCGACTAATAGCTGTCACATGGGCACCCATTGCCGCTGCGATTTTAATTGCCATATGGCCTAACCCACCTAAGCCAATAACGCCAACTCGGCTACCAGGCCCGACATTAAAAGTACGTAGCGGCGAATACGTGGTAATACCCGCGCATAAAATTGGCGCACACTTAGCAAGATCAAGTGATTCTGGAACGTTTAAAACAAACTCTTCGCGCACTACAATGTGTTTGGCGTAACCACCTTTGGTTGATTCACCAGTGATACGATCTTTTCCTGAATAAGTTCCGACCATACCTTCGCGACAAAATTGCTCTTCGCCTTTGTGGCATTGGTCACACTCAAGGCAGCTATCAACCATACAACCAACTGCTACATTATCGCCAACTTTGTATTTAGTCACTTTGCTGCCAACCTCATCGACACGACCGACAATCTCATGTCCTGGTATAATTGGGTAACTAGTACTCGTTCACAGAAGTTCTGATCAGTTGCCTTACTTAAATTCAGGCAACTGATTTATTCCTATCAATAGCTTTATCGTTCGGCTTTTTCCAGCAGTTGAAGTGATGAACCCTTTCTTTT